>JBDHXU010000028.1:0-35193 GCA_039810905.1 Cyclobacteriaceae bacterium
GCAATGCTGCCCTCCTGGTAATGCCCAAACCCGATGACTTTCTCTGCACTGTCCGCTACAGATACCCAGCAACCTTCACAAACGGAGCCCTCTGACTTATGAATCGCACCGGAAAAGACCCATGGGTGCCGCCTCAGAACTGACGATTCTCGTCCTCTTTTCAGTATAACCTGCCCTTTGATTTTTATCAATTCCATAAATTTGGCGCCCGGCCAAACGGAAAAATCCGTTCGGTCAAAGGTTGAACCAAAATTTTGAATTCTTTAATAAAGAATCTAATTGATTTTCACTATGAATCGCGCAATTCAATTATTGTTTTGCATCATCGTGTCCCTGTTCACAGGATGCAACAATGTCAATAATGAAGCTGGTCCTGAGGAAAAACCCGCTGGAATACAGGATGGGATTCACATAAAATTCGATGACACCCCGGGTTTGGAAAAGATTGAATTCAGAAACGCTGGAGACCAGTTGACTGGAACAGGTTATCTGCTCAACGGGCAGAAACATGGTTCCTGGACGGAGTATTTTGATAATGGCCGCATCAAAACCCTTACGACGTGGGTGAATGGCAAAAAAGAGGGTTTGTTTCTGGAATTTAATATCAGCAACATGCTTATCCGGCAATGCTTCTATCACCAGGATCAGCGCCATGGTGAGTACCTGGAGTACGTCAACATGAATATCAAAGAGCAAAGAAATTATTCCAATGGAAAGCTGGAAGGCGTAACCAAGATATTCTATGACGACGGGAAGATTCTTGAAGAAGGAATTTATAGTGACGGTCTTCGAGACGGGATCTCTAAATGGTATGACCAGAACGGGAAAGTCACGATTGAATATCTCTATAAAAAGGGGCAATTGGTCAAATAAATCGCAGGTTCAAAGCCCTGATCTGGAACCCATTCTGGCAAAAATTCGTAATAAGACTACCCTGAAAAGTTGTCACTAAGGCATGTAAAAACGGCGTTTGGCATGCTTTTTCAGGGTTATCAGCAGAAATTCAGACGACTATGAAACGATTTGCAGCATTGGTTTTGGCAGCAGTATTAGGAAGCGCTATTACCATCGCCACCGCCAAGTGGTGGAACCCTGCATCAGAGGGGGTGAAGATTCAACACATAAACTCAGTTCCAACTTCGCAAGTGGGCTACAGTCTAAATGAGAATGGAGAAGCGGTGGCACTTGACTTCGCCAGTACGGCAGAAAAAGTAACTAAAGCCGTTGTGAACATCCGCTCTACTTCTGAAGGTCCAACCGTATCCCGAAATCCCAACCAGGATACCGATCCATTTCAGTTCTTCTTCGGGCCCAACCAGCGGCAGCGTGGACCTGTTCAAAGTTCCGGAAGCGGTGTGATCATCAACAAAGACGGATACATAGTAACCAACAATCACGTGGTCCAGAACGCGGATGTTGTTGACGTTACACTTTATGACAACCGTACCTTCAAGGCAGAAGTTATCGGAACCGATCCTGACACGGATCTTGCACTCATCAGGATCAATCAAAAAGATTTGCCTTTTCTCTCCTTTGTAAATTCTGATCAATGCAAAGTAGGGCAATGGGTGCTGGCTGTAGGGAATCCATTCAATCTCACCTCTACGGTCACCGCCGGCATCATCAGCGCAAAGGGTAGGAGTATTGGAATTATCAATCGTGAAAATTCTTCAGGTGAGCAAAGTAATGTTACCACTGCCATTGAATCATTCATCCAGACCGATGCTGCGATCAATCCCGGAAACAGCGGTGGCGCCCTTGTTGATCTGGACGGAGGCCTTGTTGGAATTAATACTGCGATTGCCAGCCCTACAGGCGCCTACTCGGGCTATGGCTTCGCAATACCTGCCAACATTGTCAGCAAGATTACGGAAGATCTTTTGGCCTATGGCACTGTTCAGCGCGGATGGCTTGGGGTACAAGTCAGGAGCGTGGATTCTGAGCTTTCAAAAGAAAAGGGCCTGTTCGTTTCCGACGGTGCTTACATATCTGAATTTGCCGAAAAGAGCTCAGCAAAAGAGGCTGGTCTCATGGCCGGCGACGTGGTTGTAAAACTGGATGAAACGCCAATCAAGAGCAGCACGGCTTTGATTGAATTCATCGGTCAAAAACGACCTGGAGATAAGGTGAGGGTTCTTGTCAATCGTGATGGGAAGGAATTGACGTTTACTGTAACCTTAAAAACCAGGGATGGAAAAGTCGGAACAATTGCTCGTGAAGAACCAAACTCGGTATCGTCTCTTGGTTTGCAAATTGAAGATGCAGATCCGAAAATGCTGAAAAAGCTCGATATCCCTACTGGCGTCTATGTCAAGTCCGTTGGAAATGGAAGAATAGCCCGCTACACCGACATGCGGGATGGATTTATTATCACTCGTGTGGATGACAAAGCAGTTAAGACTGCCAAAGAGGTAAATGATATCCTCAAAAGTAAAAAACCGGGTGATCTCGTCACGTTCTCCGGGGTATATGAAGATTTCCCCAGAGAATATATCTATGCAATCCGTATTTAAATATTAGTCCCATGAGGAGATTGTTTAGGAAAGGTGAGCGCGTCAGAAGCAAGATTGATGGAAAGGTCATGGAAGTGCTCAAATACTTCAAGAAGAACCTTGTAGAAGTCAGATGGTTTGACATGGAGTCAAGGGAAGTGCGAACCAAGTCCATAAAAGAAGACAAGCTTTCCAAAGCAGCGTAATAGTCAGAATGCCCTTTCTCCCATTCAGGGCACTTCGATTTCCTAGAACAGATACAAGAGGATACAGCTTCGAACGCTAAATTTGCTGGCCAAGCTCCATCCTTATCAAAAAGTTCGAGATACCTGCCTATTATCGATCTTCCCTTACCGGAAAGGTCAAGGAACTTCGTAAGTCCAGAGATCTTCGTAAGCAGGATTTTCAGCCAACTGTTCTGGACTTTGGGCCAGTCCAATTTATCATTGCCCGTCATTTTGGTTTCTGTTACGGTGTTGAAAATGCCATTGAAATCAGCTACCGGGCACTTGAAGAAAATCCAGGCAGGAAGATCTATCTGTTAAGTCAGATGATTCACAATCAGGAAGTAAACCAGGACTTAACTGAAAGAGGCATTCGCTTCATTATGGATACCGATGGCACCCAATTCATTCCATGGTCTGACATACGCAGCGATGACATCGTCATCATCCCCGCCTTTGGCACCACCTTGGACGTTGAAAAATTGCTGGAATCTAAAGGCATCCAGGTACAGAAATACAATACAACTTGCCCTTTTGTAGAGAAGGTCTGGAACCGGGCCGATCGTTTGGGGAAAGATGGCTATACCGTTGTCATCCACGGCAAACCCCGTCATGAAGAAACGCGCGCCACCTTTTCTCACAGTTCGCACAGTGGTCCCTCTGTGATTGTCCGTGATATTGGTGAAGCAAATCAATTGGCGCACTTCATCACTGGAGATAGAACCAAAGCTGAATTCTTTGAAGAATTTGGTGGTCGATTTTCCGATGGTTTTCAACCGGAAATTCATCTCCAAAGGATTGGTGTTGTTAATCAGACAACAATGCTGGCCACAGAAACACAGGCTATCGCTGATTTTCTCAAGCAGGTAATGGTCCGGAAATACGGATCAGAAAGTGTAAAAGATCATTTTGCAGATACCCGGGATACGCTTTGCTACGCCACAAATGATAATCAGGATGCCACTTATGAGCTACTGAAAACAAGCGCACATCTTGCAATTGTGGTTGGGGGGTACAATAGTTCCAACACCTCCCACATTGTGGAATTGTGTGAAAAGAAGTTCCCCACGTTTTTCGTAAATGCTGATCAGTCCATTCAATCCGCCAACGAAATTCAGCACTTTGACATTCACCGGAAGGAATTGATTACGACATATCAGTTTCTTCCCTCTCACCGCCCCCTGAAGATTGTTTTGACCAGCGGAGCCTCCTGTCCGGATACGCTTGTGGATCGTGTACTCCTTAAACTTCTCACTTATTTCGAAGGTGCCAAGCGTCCGGAAGAGGTTATCGCACTGCTCTGAATTGTCTCACCATGCTTACCTTCGGAGCCTATGCGGAGGTTGTCATTCATTTTCCTGGCTTGTTGCCTCACCTTCAACCTGAAAGCACAGGATATCCCTTCTGATTCCATTCGCATGTTGGAGGAAGTTGCTGTCAAGGCCTATGCATACGATCGAAAACCCTCAGATGTACCGGCAACGGTAGCGGTACTGCATGATGATCAGCTGATTCGTTTCAACAATACCTCCCTGCTACCCGCAGTCAATATGATTCCGGCTGTTAGAATGGAAGAACGATCACCCGGCAGTTACCGGTTTTCTATCAGAGGGAGTTCCCTTCGCTCTCCTTTTGGAGTGCGAAACGTAAAATTCTACTGGAATGGGCTTCCCCTCACAGATGGCGGAGGAAATACATACCTAAACCTTATCGACCTTGATGCGGTGGGTAATATGGAGGTAATCAAGGGGCCGGGCTCCAGCTTATATGGCGCTGGCACAGGTGGGGTTGTTCTACTCCGAAGTCCTGATAAAAGAGCAGATACGCGCTTTACAATTACCGGAGGCTCCTATGGGCTCCTTCGTACAAATCTGAGGGGCAGCCTTTTTCGCTCTGATAGACTTGAGCTCGACTACAGCCTGTCGTATCAAAAGGCCGATGGTTACAGGAATCAGACCAATATGACAAGAGCTACCGCCAATTTCGATTTGCGTTTTCGGCCTTCCAGTCAATCTATGCTTTACGCAACATTCCTGTTATCGGATCTCTACTACCAAACCCCTGGAGGGTTGACCTTTACGCAGTACCTTCAGGATCCCTCACAGGCAAGACCTACCTCTGCTGCAGGTCCTGGTGCTGTAGAACAGCAGGCATCGGTGACAAACAAAACCGGATACTCGGGCATCTCTTACGAACATGACTGGAATGCTAAATGGTCAAGCCGAATAGGCATCTATGGATCTCTCACCGATTTTGTTAACCCTACCCTTCGTAATTATGAATTGAGAACTGAACAAAATTGGGGTGGACGGACCGACACCCAATACCACTTTGAATTGGGGAATACCAAAGGCAAGTTTATCGCCGGGGCTGAATATCAGCATTTCTATTCGCCTGTTACAGATTACGATAACAACGCCGGCGTTAAAGGCAATCTCCAATATGCTGATCTTCTCAGATCATCATTACTTACAGGATTTACCCAAATCGACCTGGACTTGCCCCACGAGATTTTCATTTCTGCCGGCCTGAGTATTAACTCCGTTCAATATGGTTTTGTGCGTACTTCCACCACACCACAGGTGTATCAGAACCGGATATTCTCGCCTGTGCTGACTCCGCGTATTGCCTTATTGAAGAAATTGAATACTCATATTTCGGTTTTTGCGAGCATCAGCAATGGCTTTTCACCACCATCCCTGGCCGAAGTAAGACCATCCACAGCAACATTCAATAATTCGTTAAACGCTGAACGCGGGAACAGTTATGAGCTAGGTCTCAAGGGAATGTTATTAAAAAACCTTGAGATACAACTAACAGGATACGACTTTCGATTGAATGACGCGATTGTAATTCAGCGCGATCCATCCGGCGCGGATTTCTTTGTCAACGCGGGATCGACCCGCCAGTTGGGATTTGAGGCCATGGCCGCATGGACGCATAACAATGGTTCCCGTCAACTATTCTGGAAAGGCTGGATCAGCTATACTTTCAATGATTATCACTTCGATCATTATGTGACATCCGGAAACGATTATTCAGGTAACGCCCTAACCGGAGTGGCCCCGATGGTATTGGCTGCCGGCTATGATGTGAAGGCTCCAGTCGGATGGTATGTCAACTTGACCATGCAGTACAGTGACAGACTCCCATTGAATGATGGTAATACGGAATATGCTGATTCGTATTTGCTGATTGGGTTCCGAACCGGGTATGACATGAAAGGGAAACTTCCCCTGGAGTTCTTCGCAGGCACAGACAATCTCTTGGATCAGCGCTATACCCTGGGTGCGGATATTAATGCCGCCGGTGGCCGTTACTATAACGCAGCTCCGCGCAGAAACTTTTATTTGGGTCTCGGTGTCAGAATTCCTGAGCGGAAACCCTGAACTTGTTTCCTTACAAACTTCCTGTCAATCCACTGCAAAAGGAGTACAATTAAAAGTCCAAAAGCTACTTGCCCGAATCGGTTACCCAAAATAGCCAGGGCAGGAATTTGCGGTTTGAAGTCCGTGAGGACAAAAGCCACCACGCAGGATATCATTAAGAGTACAAGTCCAATTAGCAAAAAAACATGGTCGTACCGATAGTTTGATTTTGCTACCCAGTACCTATCCAGCACCTTAAGCGCAAAATCCGACGGAAGCTGAAATGGCTCTCTTTTCAGTGCCCGGAACACAATATCATAAGCAAGGTCGTCACCTGAATTGCCGACCTGGCCCTTTTCAATTCTGCTTTGAAGTTCTTCGTCCGTCATTTGATGACCTCTTTGCCAAGATACATTTTAACCTTTTCCTTGAGGATCTGCCTGGCACGAAACAAGTAATTTTTTACTGTGCCTTCCGGCATACCAGTAATCTCTCCTATTTCCGCATAGTTCAGTCCATCCAAATGATAAAGGGATAACACCACCCTGTATTGCTCCGGAAGCCTTTCTACCAGCAACCCCACTTTATCCTCAATGTCTTTGTTCTCAAGTTCTTCTGCCACATCGTCCTGAGAAATCAGCATCTTTTCCCAACTCTCGCCACTGTCTATTGATGAATATAGCGCCCTTTGTTTTCGAAGATGATTGATGGCATGCCGATAAGCGATTGTGCCAATCCAGGTACTTAATCTGGACTGAAAATTGAATTCCGAAATCTTGTCAGCCACCTTCAAAAAAACATCCTGACAGATTTCCTCGCGATCCTCCACATTACGGATAATGCGTCCAACCATATGCGCCACCAGCCGCTGATGCCGTTGTATTAGCTCCAGAAACGCCATCCGGTCCCCATTTCTGAGTCTGGAAACAAGGGCCTGATCATCTGTCATTTTGGGGTGAGACACTGTATTGCGCCAGAATGTTGCAGCTTTTTACGGAATGCCGCGCTAATCGTTATCCGGTACACTACATCGATCATACAATTGAGTTCACTTCACCTGATTTCCAGCTCGCTGAATACATTTTAAGGGATGGATTGAAAAAATATATGTGCAACTGCAACATGGAGGCTTAACCCTGTGTCTCAAGGCACAAAACTCATATTATATGGATCATTCACTTAGAGACGTCTTAATGCCAATCACCATCATGGGAACGTTCGGTTCGGCTTTGTATTTTTTTACCAAGGTGATGACCGATTATATCCTGAAGAAGAAAATGATTGATAAGGGACTCGTCAACGAGGACTCGCAGTCTATTTTCAAGACACACACTTCCGAAAACAAATATGCCGCTCTTAAGTGGGGTCTGATTGTATTTTTTGCCGGCTTGGCACTTATCCTGATTGAATACATACCTTCGGGGCCCGTATCTCCTTTGCCATATGGGATTTTTGCAGTGTGTGTTTCACTCGGGTTTCTCATCTACTATTACATCGTGAAAAGGGAACTCAAGTAGACTTTAACTTTTACACTATGGGTCTGCCTGCATTTTGTGCGGGCTCTCCCTTTGTCACAGATACAGCACGCAAGCAATACTCACACACTTTGAGGAGACTTCTATGATCCGCAATTACATCACAACAGCCATTCGCAATTTGAAAAGACAAAGGTTCTTTTCGATTATTAACATCTTTGGACTGGCCATTTCCATGTCAGTATGCCTGGCGATTATCATGCTGATTGCGGATCAGCTGACTTATGACCAACACAATTCCAAGCGCAGCAGAATCTACAGAATAACCAGCAATATCGTAAGCGCTGACGGATTGGAGCGAGGAGGGAACGCCATGGCCACGTCTCCAATGCCGCTTAAAAATGAATTGATCGACAAGTACGCCGGCGTGGAAAAAGCAGCGCGCCTTAAAAGGGGCTTTGCCAACAACTGGATCGAATTTGAACAGGATGTGAATGTGCCCATCAGCGGTTACTTCGCAGATCCGGAAGTCCTCGATGTTTTTGAATATGAACTGGAATATGGCAACCCGCAAACTGCTTTGACAGAACCCTATTCTGTGGTGTTGACCAAGACTGCCGCCAAAAAATTATTCAAAGATGATAACCCTTTGGGGCTCACGCTCAAAGTAGGAGACAAAGGGACCTATGTTGTAACAGGTGTACTTAAGGAAACAAATAACAAATCACATATTGTATTCGATGGATTGGCAAGCATGGCAACCGTCCGTAGCCTCGAGGCCGATGGAAAGCTTAACAAAGATCTTGACAATTGGTACAATTACTGGAATGGATGGACCTACATAGTTCTTCAGGAGGGGACCTCACCCAATGATATCATCCCTTACTTTAAGCAGGTTTACCAAGAGCGGATGGCCACACTGACCAACCCAGACAAAACTCGGGCTGTCTTTTCGCTCCAACCCATGAGAGACATTACACCAGGACCCTTCATGAACAATCCGATCGGTCCCTTTCTGCCGTGGATATTCATTTATTTCTTGGGCGGGCTTGCCGGTCTGGTCATGCTTACATCATGTTTTAATTTTACCAATTTGTCAATCGCCAGATCATTGACCCGAGCCAGGGAGATTGGAGTACGAAAAGTATCGGGGGCCGCCCGTTGGCAAATTTTTATCCAATTTCTCTCTGAATCCATTATCACTTCCTTGCTGTCACTCGTTCTGGCGCTGGCATTTCTTGTTCTGGTCAAACCACTTCTTCTTAACATCACTTTTGCCCGTGTGTTCCGCTGGGACCTGGAATCCAATCTGTATGTATATGGAGTATTTGTAGTCTTTGCGGTTCTGGTGGGCATTCTGGCCGGCTTTTTCCCTGCAGTTGTACTATCCGGTCTTCAGCCGCTGAGCGTGCTCAAGAATTTCGGAAATATGAAACTCTTTAGCAGAATGGGGCTGCGCCGTACACTGCTGGTGGCTCAATTCACCTTGTCTCTCATCTTTATCCTTAGCGTAATTGTTGCCTATAATCAGCTTAACCTGTTTCTCAGAGCCGATCACGGCTTCAGCATGAAGAATACGTATGTTGTCAGGCTTAATAATACAGACGCACTGCCACTAAAGACAGAACTTCTGAAACAATCAAACATCAATGAAGTGAGTATCGCCTCACATGTGCCCGCATCCGGCACCACTTACGGAACCGGTTTCAAGAAATCACTCGATGAGAAAGAATGGGTTAATCTCAATTACTATTCAGTTGATGAGAACTATTTGAGCAGCCTGGAGGTGGGTCTTAAAGCCGGAAGGTTCTTTTCACCCGCAGCCGGTGCGTCCAATCAGAATTTTATTGTAATCAATGAGCAAGCCGTGAGGCAATTGCATTACACTTCAAATGAAGAAGCCTTGGGACAAGTTATTATCATTGACCGTGATTCCGCCAAAATGGAAATCATAGGGGTAGTCCAGGATTACAATCATCAAATGCTGATGCAAAAGCTGGACGGCATGGCGCTCCTGTACAGCCCCAAAGAGTTCCACATTCTGCAGGTAAAATACACAGGCGACAAAAAACAGGCGGCACAGACAATTGAGAAGACATGGGCAGTTGTGAATCCTTCCATGAAAGTAGATTATAAGGACATGGAGGAAGAAATCCTTAGTTTCTACCAAACCATATTTGGTGATGCTGTGAATATTGTGACTTTCGTGGCAATCCTCGCAGTCATTATCTCCTGCCTTGGTCTTCTTGGAATGGCCACCTACACTACCGAAACGCGTATCAAGGAGGTTTCCATTCGCAAAATACTTGGGTCTTCCAATGCTTCGCTTGTTCTCCTGCTTTCAAAGAGCTTCATATTCCTGCTGCTGACCTCTGTGGCGATTGCCGTACCCTGTGCCTACTTTATCAACAGTCTCTGGCTTGACTTAATGGCTTATCACACTGCCTTTGATTTGCAGGTCATTATAACTGGGGTATTGATCTTGCTGGTTTTCGGAGGGATAACCATTGGTTCACAAACGGTGAGGGCATCATTCGTAAACCCTGCGGAAAACCTTAAGGCAGAATAGTTACTTCCTATGAGAAAGTTGGAGTAATCAAATGTTGAGGTACTTCATCAGCATGTCGAGGCGCTCTTTGCTGTCATCATCACGGGGGGCTTCCTGATAGCGCCCTATCACACGATAGCCAAATCGTTCCAGGGTGGCCACTATTCGCGACAGGTCTAACTGATTTATTTTTAGTGTGAGCTTTATCTTTCCCTTGTCCAGCGGGTCTTCCACCATGGTACTGCTAATGACCTTGGCCTTGTTTTCTTCTACATAACGGCTGATCTCAGCAAGGGAGTAATCGATCAGATCCATCGAAAGAACAAGAATGCCTCCCGGCATCTGCACAGATGCTGACTGGGCAAACGAGGCCATGATATCCTGAACTGTTATTACGCCGGCATATTGTCCTTCGTCACCGAGTACCGCGACAATATTCAGTTTGTGTTCTCCTGCCACTCTCAGAATATCAAAGAAGTGTGACTCAAGACCGACAAAGCAATTTGTGCCAATCAGTTTGAAATCTCCCAGGTTTTTCTCTATGTCATTTGATTCAAGAATAATCTCCTCGGAGATGAATCCAAGCAACTTATTGTTGTCAACAACAGGGAGGTAGTTGCAGCGGAACTCTTCCATCCACACGATGGCCTTATGCGCATCATCCGTCACCTTCAGGGGCGGGACCATGTGGTTAATAAGTTCCTGCGCTATCATGCATCCATTGGGGTTAAGAAAGTCTCCACAATCTGATTGAACTTCTGGGGGTGCTCCATCATGGGTGCATGACAGCAGTTATCAATGAACCGCAAGTTACTATTAGGAATCAGACGATTAAACTCGTAGGCAACCATTGGTGGTGTAATGGTATCATTTAATCCCCAAACCAGCAATGTGGGAACCTGGATTTTAGGGAGGTCTGAAGCAAGGTTATTCCTTTGGGCAGATTTTGCTATTGCAACAATCCGCATGCATTTCGGTATGCTTTTAGTGGTTTCAAATACCTCATCAACCAAATCCTTGGCAGCCACCTTGGGATCATAAAAGGTATAGGCCACCCTCTCTTGAATATAATCGTAACTGCCCCTTCTGGGATAAGAACCTCCCATAGCATTTTCAAACAGGCCTGAGCTGCCAGTAAGAATCAGCTTTTCAACCCTATCTTCATTGTGAAGGGTGTAAAGCAAAGCGATATGCCCACCCAAAGAATTGCCCATGATGATCATCTGATCGAGTTTCATTTCGGCAACGAAATCCTCAACGAATTTTCTTAACCCTTCCAGCCCTGCCTCCTTGATAGGCATTTCGTAAATGGGAAGCATTGGAATCACTACTCGGTAGGACTTTGAGAATCGATCTACTACGCCTTCCCAGTTGCTGAGGGCCCCAAACAAACCGTGCAATAACATCAGCACCTGGCCACTTCCCTCGTCCACAAATTTGAATCCGCCTTTTTCCTTTACGCTAAGTGTCATGCGTTGATGTCAGCCAATTGTATGTTATATCTGACAAATAAACCCAAACTGAGTCTATAACGCAATACAGGGCCAATTCGCATATCATTCTCAATGATACTCCCTTACCGACTACCCCGGCTCATCAAAATTCCCGGAAGATCTCTCTGAAAACCGGGACGTAGTTCCCCAACCATGAGGCGACATTCGGGGCCAGTTTAGCCGTGAATGGATAAAGCCAGGAATTTTCCGTCCATTCCGGTCGGGGAGTGATTTTCAATGAATCAAAAATCCAGATGACTATACTCATTACGAAAAGTGTTCTGAACACCCCCAGTGCTGCCCCCAGTGCCTGATCCATTGTGCCAAGGAAAGATTTGTCAATTGAATGCTTGATCATTCTGCCAAGCAAGTGAACCAGAATTACAACAACAATAAAGATGATGAGAAATGAGATGTAGGGCAGCGTGCTTTTGTCTGCATTGAACTTTTCCTCCAGTATCAACATGCCCTCACCCATAAGTTTGAAACCGCAGAACACGCCGAGAATGACCGCAACTAGTGCAATA
Organism: Cyclobacteriaceae bacterium; assembly: GCA_039810905.1. Lineage (GTDB taxonomy): Bacteria > Bacteroidota > Bacteroidia > Cytophagales > Cyclobacteriaceae > ELB16-189. The sequence continues at coordinate 12,128 of JBDHXU010000028.1, forward strand.
AGCTCCATCAGAAAGCCCTCCTTGTACCCGCTCCATGCGCCTGCGATAGCGAAGAGAACCAAAATGATATCCGCCGTGCTCAAGCTGCCAGCATTTTCTTCACAATTTCAGAAATGACCTTCCCGTCTGCCTTTCCCGCAAGCGTCTTGGTTGCTACTCCCATCACTTTACCCATATCCTGCGGACCTTTTGCTCCGACCTGGGCAATAATGGCTTTGATTGCTTCTGTCAATTCAGATTCAGACATCTGCTTGGGAAGATAGCGGCTTATGATTTCAAGCTGGAAGTTCTCGCGTGATGCAAGATCCAAGCGGCCTTCCTTCTGAAAGATCTCTGAAGACTCCTTCCTCTGTTTGGCAGCCTTCATCAGCAGTTTGTTCTCTGTATCAGCAGCCAGCTCAGCTGCATGACCTTTTTCAGTTTCGGCAAGAAGGATCATGGACTTGATGCTGCGGAGCGCCTCCAGTTCTTCCTTGTTTTTGGCCAGCATGGCCTTCTTGATATCATTGTCGATGGTGGCTTTCAGTGACATGATTATGTAATTTTCGGCACCAATTTACCTGGATTCACGTTGAAATGCTATCTCCAAATATTGAACCGTGACCAGACTCAGCGTTAACATCAACAAGATTGCGACACTCCGGAATGCCCGTGGAGGGAACAACCCAGATGTGATAAGGGCAGCGATCGATTGCGAGCGATTTGGTGCAGAAGGTATCACGGTGCACCCGAGACCTGACGAACGACACATCCGATACGCCGACGTTGTTGCGCTTGCCAAAGTTGTAAAGACTGAATTTAACATAGAGGGTTACCCCGATGAAAGATACCTGAAGTTGGTCAAAGAAGTAAGACCGGCCCAGGCTACTCTTGTGCCTGACCCTCCGGGCGCTATCACCTCCAATGCAGGGTGGAATACAGTCAGTCATGCTGACTTTCTCAAAAAAGTAGTAACCGAAATCAAATCACTGGGAGTCCGGGTTTCCATCTTTGTAGATCCCAAGGTTGCTATGGTTGAAGGTGCAGCCCAAGTTGGAAGCGATCGCATCGAATTATACACAGAGCCGTATGCAAGTCACTATCATGAAGATCGCGAATCAGCTGTCCTGCCATATATTGCTGCTGCAAAGGCCGCCTATGATTTGAAGCTGGGCATCAATGCCGGACATGATCTAGACCTGCACAACCTGAAGTTTCTGCATCAAAAACTTGTCCATCTAGATGAAGTCTCCATAGGGCATGCCTTGATTTGCGATGCCCTGTATTTAGGATTAGAGAACACCATTCAGTTGTACCTCAGAGAACTGAAATAGGGCGGGAGCTGATTTTCCTAATGGTTCTTTTTTAAATGATCGTATCCATGTGGCAATCGCTCATATCCCTTTGAAATCCGGGCTGCAAGACCGTCATAAAATTTCGGATCGGTGGGTGTCACCGTAGACAGTCCATCCACGTACCGGTTGTACAAAGAAAACAGCGCTGCGATCAACACCGTGTCGTGAAGCTCCATATCTGTGGCTCCCGCCGTCTTCGCTCTCTCCACCATGGAAGGCGTTACTTCTTTTCCACTGCGCTGGACTGCCGCGGCAATATGAAGCAAGGCTTTCATTTTTTCACTTACAGGCGCTGTATCAATATTGGACTTTACCGCGGCGGTGGCTTCACAATTTCCCAACAAAACATCAGCAACGGCTGTGTGGGCATTTGTGCAAAACCTGCATTGATTGCCATTGGAAACCACGGTGGCAATCAATTCTCTTTCGCCAGGTGTCAGTGTATTCTCACCACGCAAAAGAATCTGCGTAAGTGCACGAATCGGATCTGCCGTGTCCCTTCTGTATTCCAGCAATCCGGTAATTCCGGGCAAATGTTCTTCCAAAGGCAGGTATGGCATCGCTACTTCGGACAAGGATTTTATCTAACTTCCCTTTTGAAAGTTATTACAAAGAAATGGAAGAGGAAAACACCCCGTCCGACTCGGGCAAAAGTTACACCTGGGCTATCTGGATCACCGCCTTTCTATTTGCGATGTTGTGGTCGATCGGTGCCTTTTTCTTCTGGACCCTCCTCCTGTTGACACTCTATTTCGTCTTTCTGAGAATATATCACTCAGGCATTAAAATGCCGTCTTTTACCGGACCTTCATCAGCACAGAATCCATATCGCAGTTATCAAAAGAGACCTGAATATTCTCAAACCGGCACAACAGGCTCATCAACCCAGAATATTCAGCGGGTGATACGCATCATTGTATTTGCCTTCGGCGGATTATTTCTCCTTTTTTTTATCATCGGAATCTTTTCGGGAAGCGATGACCCTGCCGATTCACCGTCTGGCAACCAGGAGAATACCACCAATGAGCCTTATAATGATGTCGCTGACGGATATAATGTCCAAGGGAATGGTTACTACGGAAAGGCGCAATATGATTCCGCGCTCCTGTATTATGACAGCGCGCTTATGGTGGATCCGGAAAATAAATGGGCTCTGTACAACAAATCTCTTGTATTCTTCAGCAAGCAGGATTATCGCACGTCAATTCAATTGGTTCGCAAATGTCTTCGTCTGAATCCTGACTACAACGAGGGATTGTGGCTGCTGGGTGATGACTACTTCACCATCAACATGAACGACTCTGCAACTTATTATCTGGAACAGGGTTACAACAACGGGTTTCGTGACGCTGGATTTCTTGAACTGATGGGTGATGTATACGCCAAGCGGGGAGATCGCAGTAAGGCTGTTTCAATCTACAAGGAATCACTGGATGCTGACCCCGATCGATCAGATGTAAAACAGAAGTTGATGGCGTTGGATCCGGACTTTCGTCCCAACTGATGAAAGAAAAGTATTTCATTGCCCTCATACCGCCTTCGCCGATTTATGAAGAGTGTCTTTCAATAAAAGAGTATTTCCGGGATCATTATAGAAGCAAGGGTGCCTTGCGATCACCCCCTCATATCACGCTGCACATGCCCTTCCTCTGGCGACCTGATCGGCAGAGCGAATTGGTCGATCACCTGAAACAATGCACAGAAAAAATATCCCCCGTGGACATTGTGCTGAAGGGATTTGGATGTTTCGCACCCCGGGTGATATTTATCCATGTCGAAGATTCTGAGCCGCTTATTCAGATGCAAAGACAGGTTAGGAAATATTGTCGTGAAGAGCTGAATCTTCTCAATGCTGACTTCCGCGAAAAACCCTTTCATCCACACATGACTGTGGCTTTTCGGGACTTAAAGAAGAAAGACTTCCCGGCAGCATGGAAGGAATTTGGAAGCAAGTCATTTGATGCCCGATTCCGCACCACACATATTACACTGCTAAAACATGAAGGACAGCAGTGGAAGGTTCATACCAACTTTGAAATCCCTATGGGGTCAGCAGAACCTTGAGACAATTATCTCTTTTGTTAGCGAATATTTCGTAACCCTCAATGCCCTCTTCCAGCTTCATATGATGGGAAAAGATGGAGCCGATCGGGTATTTTTTCTGCAAGATTACAGGCAACAATTCATCCATGAGTCGCTTGGCAGGACATCTCCCTATTTTGTAAGTCAGGTTCTTGTTGTATGCTTCAGTGGGAGAAAATGCAAGATGGGGATCGGTACAAACACCAACTGAAGAAATTGTTCCTCCAGGTCTTACCAACTCCAAGGCTGTTCGTACTGCACTATAATGACCTACGGCCTCCATCACCGCATCGGCGCCTCTGCCATCAGTTGCAGCACTGATAGTTTCACGCACTGCTTCTGGCGTAACCACCATGGCCCCAAACTCTCTCGCCTTTTCCCTCCTGGCATGCACTGCATCGACAGCATAAATACTCTCAGCACCTAATTCCCGTGCGCCAATGATCGCCATGAGTCCAACTGGTCCACATCCGACAACAACATATGTTCCATCGCGTTTAATTCCTGCCTGAAGCGCCGAGAAATAGCCGGTGGAGAATACGTCTCCCAACAAAAGCGCCTCTTCCGATGTAACCCCATCAGGGATTTTCATCAGGGTGCTTTCTGCCAATGGAACCCTTACAAACTGCGACTGTCCGCCCTGCAGGCCCTTGCCATTCTCCACCCACCCGAAAAGCTGACCTCTTTCACAGCGGCAGGTAAGTCCTATGCGGCAATAGTAGCATTCACCGCAGCTCGTAGTAAAGGGACTCATGACACTGTCGCCTTTACGAAGGGATCTTACCTCCTTGCCCACTTCCACTATTTCGCCTGAGAATTCGTGCCCCATTGCTGTACCCAGATCAATGCCCTTTTCATGTTCATGATAGACGTGCAGATCAGAACCGCAAATGGCACACACCTTTACCCTTACAATCACATCCTTAGGAGAAAGAATCTTCGGATCAGGAATGGATTCATATCCAATCTGGTGCTTGCCGCGAAATGTGAGTGCCTTCATGACAACTAACTGAACAGGTTATTCAACTCCAGATCAATCCGGCTGACGATGTCCGAAAAATCTTCTACCCGTTCCACAAAATCAATCCTATCGATATCTACTGTGAGAATACGACCGTTTTTGTATCCCCTGGTCCAACTTTCGTAATGCGTGTTCAGGTTTTTGAGGTATTCCAGCTTGATATTGAATTCGAAATCCCGGTTTCGCTTCTGAATCTGCTGCACCAGTTTGGGTATGTCTGCCTTCAGATAGATAAGCAGGTCCGGCGGCTGAACAAAATTGATCATGGAATGAAACAAGTCCAGATAGCTCTGATAGTCGCGGTCATTGATATGGCCGCTGGTGTGCAGGTTGGCTGCGAAGATGTATGCATCTTCGTAAATAGTGCGATCCTGGATGATGGTCTTATCGCTTTCGCGGATCTGACGGACCTGGTTGAATCTGCTGTTAAGGAAATAGATTTGAAGGTGGAATGCCCAACGGGTCATGTCATCATAAAAGTCCCTCAGGTACGGATTATGATCAACCGATTCGTACAGGGGCACCCATCCGTAATGTCGTGACAGTTTCTCCACCAATGTCGTCTTCCCGGATCCGATATTGCCTGAAACAGCGATGTGTTTAATTTTGCCCATGATAGAGGTCGCAATTTATACAATTCCAACAGCAGCCTTCGTTTTAACTTTGCCCAATCCCGCACCATGAAAGTCTTAATTTACTGTCTGCTGATTTTCATAGTCCTCTTTGCAATGGGTTGTTCCAGGAAGGCAGAAAATTGTGTGTTTCAGCCCGACATCGGAAACACCAAAGTCGATCTCTCATTTGAATCCCTTGAGGATTCTTTACCTGCCATACAAACCAAGGCCCAGTTGGCAGGATTTTTTGCGCGTCATCCTGACATCCGCGACCTATACTTCAACCGGAGCGCCTATCCGGGCGATTCTACTTTTATCAACAGGCTGTACAACCGGTTCACCAATCCGCATATCGATACGCTTTTGATGGAAACCCACCGGGTGTTTGGTGACGGCTCTGAACTTAAGGATCAATTTGAGAGAGCGTTTGCCAATGTCAGGTATTACTATCCAGCGTTCACGATCCCGAAGATCAAGACTATTATTTCTGGACTTGAAACCGATCTTTATGTCAGCGACACGCTCATTATTGTGGGGCTCGACTATTTCCTCGGCACCGGTGCCAGGTATAAACCCAACACATACGAGTACATTCAGCGGCGCTATACAAAGGATTTCATTGTACCGTCCGTCATGCTCCTGACCGGAATTGACTCAAGAATCAACCGAATTAATCCTGAAGACAAGACGACTTTGGCAGAAATGATTGCTTATGGCAAAGCATATTATTTTACAAAGCATATGATTCCATGCGCACCGGATACTTTGCTGATTGGATATTCCGGAAGGGAAATGAGAGGATCAGAGAAGTATGAGCATCTAATCTGGTCCAGGTTTGTCGAGGATCAGGTATTATTCTCAACCAGTCATTTGGTAAAACAAAAATTTATCGCTGAAAGGCCAAAGACCAATGAGGTAGGTGAGGAATGTCCTGGCAGAATTGGTACTTGGGTAGGATGGAGAATCATAAATACATACATGGAGAATCATCCAGGAACCACACTTCAGCAAATGATGCTGATGGACGACGCATCCAAAATCTTCAATGAGTCAGGCTATCGACCTCAGGTGGTGAAAGTTCCCGGGAACACGAAGGGCTAGTCCCGGTCCTCTCCTTCACATTTTTCTTCTACCACGTGATAACCGGCCTTAAACTTATCACGAACCAGCAATCTGGGTTCGTCTTCTTCATAGAGCCACCAGCGTGTTACTCCTTGCATGGAATCAACCGGCTCAATATGGATGGGTCGGGCTGCTGCTCCTGTAACATAGACTTCAATTCCCTCCAGGCTGAATTTTCCCCCCGATGAAGAAATCCGGTTGATTTTTTCGGCAGTTACTTCCTGTCCCCATTCAATCAACAAGGTATCCCCTCTCCATGTTACATTCATATTGCTCGCGTTGCAGGGTTTGAATATGATCCATTTGCCATCCTGGTAGGTAATCTGTTCCCAGGAGCCGCGGATATCAGACTCAGTGAGCTGCGAATTATCCTTCTTGCTCCCGCAGGAAATCAACACGAATACATATCCTAATAAAAAGACTGACAGTAGCTTCATACTCATTTCAAATTCTTCATTCAAATATGATAAACCTATATAATATCACTAGGACTCAAACACCCAATTTCCGCCCGTCATTGTCCTTTCTATCGGAATTGTAACCAGTGAGTCCGGATTCTCCTTGTAAGGATCCCTTCCCAACACAACCAGATCTGCTAGTTTACCTACTTCAATCGATCCCTTGATTTTCTCTTCATAAGAAGCGTAGGCGCCATTTATTGTGCCAATGCGTATTGCCTCATCAACTGTAACCTTCTGATTCGGACCCCAACTCGTTCCTTTCATATCCTTGCGGGTGACGCTGGACTGCAATGCCATCATGGGTTCGAATGGACCGGGAGGATAGTCGGAAGCCTGAGTGGGACGTATCCCGGCATTTATAAAACTCCGAAGCGCAAACATATTGTTTAGGCGCTCAGCTCCATATTCTTTCATTTTCTCACCATGATAGTACACATAAGTTGAAAAAGGTGTTGGAATTGCACCCAGGGTCTTCATGCGTTTAAGTATGTCGTCATTCACCAAAGTGCAATGTTCAATCCTGAATCGCGGATCTTTGCGAGGTCTCTCCTTTTGAAGCTTTTCATAAAGACTGAGAACTATACTGATTCCTATATCACCGTTTGCGTGAATGCCTATTTGCCAGTCGTTTTCGTGGGCTTTCTTAGCATACGGATACAGTTGCTCTTCAGTCATTACCACAATGCCATAATCATTGGGCCTTCCGATATAAGGTTGTGATAGTCTTGCTGTCCTTTCTGAGATGGATCCGTCACATGTGGCTTTCATCCCACCGATCCTGACGAATTCATTGCCCATCCCGGTGCGAACACCAGCTGCAATCATTTCATCAATGAATCGATAGCCGATCATGGAGTAGACCCGCAAACCGAGATCGCCAGACTCATAAGCATCCTGATAGGCCCGCAAATATTCAGGGCTTCCATAGGCGTCATGAACGCTGGTGACGCCAGTCCTTGTCATCATTTTAGAAATGATCTTTACCCCTTCGCGCAGATCATCACGGGTATAGCCATGTGGGATCAACTTATCGAAGACATCGTTAGCGCTTTCACTGATCTTCCCTGAATGTTTTCCGGTGGCGGGATCCCGGTCAAATCTTCCTCCCTGAGGATCAGGTGTGTCATCGGTGATTCCCGCCAATTTGAAAGCCAGAGAATTGCCATACTGTGTGTGGCCCCCCCGATGCTGAACCAGCACCGGATGATTTGGCGCCGCCTCATCCAAATCTTTCAGGTTAAGTGTTCTTCCTTCAGCGGTCTTGGTGTCATCGAACTTAAATCCCTGTATCCATTGCCCTGAAGGGGTGCGTGAAGCACGTTCACGTATGGCATCCTGAATTGCCTTGATTGAACGCAAGTCACAGTCAATTGACCGAAGGTGTTGAAGACCTGAACTTCCGGGATGAGAATGGGCATCGATGAATCCCGGCACTACGGTTTTGCCGCCCAGATCAATCTTGCGGGTTTTTCCTGTGGCCAGAGCAAGAATCTCTTCATTGGTTCCCACGGCTATGAAGCGTCCGTCTGTTATTGCAACGGCCTGTGCCTTCGGGTTATTGTCATCCATGGTCGTGAAGGCCCCATGGTGCAAAATCAACTGAGGTTCTTCCTTTGAAAATGATGAAAGAGAAAGAGCGGTGAGCGATCCAATGAACTGGCGACGCGAAATACTGGAAAGAGGAATCATGGCTTTTAGGTTAACGCACCTTAATGTAGATAAAATCGGAGTTTTTCGCTCAACCGCCTGCCACAACTCTTCTTCCAATTCATCTGCTGACTTTTTAACTTACCAAAAATAACCACATGAGTCCCTCGGTTTTCATCCGTCTTTCTGTCATGATGCTGCTCCAGTATTTCATCTGGGGTGCATGGTACGTCACCATGGGTACGTACATGTCTACCTTCCTGCAATCAAACGGTGTTCAGATTGGAGCAGCTTACAGCGCGCTGGCCATCGCCACTATGATATCGCCCTTCTTTGTCGGCATGGTGGCGGACCGCTTTTTCGAGGCACAAAGAATTATGGGGACGTTGCACATGCTGGGCGCACTCCTGCTATTTGCCGCCACGGTTGTCACTGATAATACTGCCTTTTACTGGGTAATTCTTTTTTACTCGTTGCTGTATATGCCTACGATTGCATTGAGCAACAGCATTGCATTCCATCAGATGAGTGATCCAGGCAAACAGTTTCCGTGGATACGGGTTTTTGGAACCATCGGCTGGATCTGTGCAGGCGCATTCATCACTCTACTTGGAATAGAGAAAACACCATCAACATTCTATCTGGCAATTGCAGGTTCGGCATCATTGGGCCTTCTGAGTTTCATGCTGCCAAACACACCGCCTAAGGGACAATCCTCAGCGTCTGCAATTGGCACAGAAGCCCTCGTGTTGCTGAAGGACGCTCCCTACCGTGTTTTCTTTGTTGCCGCCATTCTGGTTTGTATTCCTTTGTCATTCTATTATGGATTCGCAAACGTCTTCTTAAATGATCTCGGGATGGAGGGAACAGCTGCCAAAATGACGATGGGTCAGGTTTCAGAGGCTGTATTCATTTTGGCTATCCCATTCCTCTTCAACAGAATCGGCGTAAAGAATATGTTGCTCATGGGCATGGCGGCATGGATTCTCCGGTACATTTGTTTTGCTTACGGCAATCTCGAATCTGCTTCCTGGATGCTGTATGCCGGTATTATACTCCATGGCATTTGTTATGATTTCTTCTTCGTCACCGGTTACATGTACACCGAAAAGAAGGCTGGAGAAAAGATTAAAAATGCAGCCCAGGGGCTCTTCACTTTTGCGACTTATGGGTTGGGCATGTTTATAGGTACATGGTCCTCGGGCTTCGTTACAGACTACTACACCATCGATAGTGCTCATCATTGGAAAGAAATCTGGTTTGTACCTGCATACATTGCGCTCGCAGTGATTATTTACTTCCTTACTTTCTTCAAGGAAAAAAGAGAAATACAAATCGCCAATTAATACATCATCAGCAATTCCTAATCCTATGAATATCTCCATGCTAGGTTCCGGCTTCATCGGCCGTTTTTATGCCGACTCTTTACAGGGCTATCGCAGCAAGGACAAGATTGTCAGTGTCTATTCACGCAAGGAAGAGAGTGCGAAAAAGTTTGCTCTGGACTATAAGGTGGCGCACTGGACCACTAAAATGGAAGTAGCTATTGCGAGGCCTGATGTGGAGGTGGTCTGTATTTCACTTCCCAATAATCTGCATGAAGAGGCAGTGATGCTTTGTTGCAAGCATAAGAAAGCAGTAATCTGTACCAAGCCGCTTGGAAGAAATGCAGCAGAAGCAAGGCGTATGATGGAAGCTGTGGAGAAGGCAGGAATCTTCAATGGTTATCTGGAAGACCTAGTGTACACGCCGAAATTCATAAAGGCTTATGAAAGCGTAAAGAATGGTGCATTGGGACGGATCCTGTGGGCCAAATCTCGGGAGACTCACCCTGGCCCTCATAGCGACTGGTTCTGGGACATAGAACAAGCTGGGGGCGGAGCGATTCTCGATTTGGGCTGCCACTGCGTTGAGATCGCGCGCACATATATAGGAAAGGATATCAAACCGGTTGAGGTCATGTGTTGGGCCGATACCCAGGTGAAACCCATTGATGCGGAAGATCATGCCATCGGGCTTGTGAAGTATGAAAATGGCTCCATCGGGCAGTTTGAAGTCAGCTGGACTTTTCGCGGAGGCCTTGATCTCCGTGATGAGGTGATGGGAACCGAGGGAACCATCTGGGTGAATGGATTTCTTCGCACCGGTTTTGACATGTTCACCAGCGGCAAAGGAGCCAACTACGTGGCTGAGAAGGCAGAAAGCAACAGCGGCTGGATTTTTCCTGTGGGTGATGAACTCAACGAATTGGGATATAATCACATGTTCATGGATATGTTTAACTCTATGGAGCAGAAAAAGGCACCGCGAGAAACCTTTTACGATGGCTATGTGGTAAATGCTGTGCTGGATGCTGCCTATCGATCTGCCAAATCCAAACTTTGGGAGCCCGTAAAGCTTGAAGTGTGGAGGGGCAGAACAGGAGTCACCAAGGATAGCCATCTTGAGTCATATGATGCCGAAAACTATCTTGTCAAAGAGGAAGTCACACATTACGGCGCCAAGAAAGTCATACTCAAAAACAAGAATACCGGAAAGATCACCGAGAAGGTGCTTTCATGACAATCACGCCTTAGCCTCGAATAGCTCAACAAATTTTTGACCCAGCTTTTTTCTGGAGTACTTTGATTCCGCTAATCTTCTTGCTGCAGACTGATACTGTTGCAAAAGTGCGACATCCCTGAGCACAGGCATGATTCTGGGAACAAATTCAGATGCACCATACGGATCAAGGGCAATACCACAAGTGTTTTCCAGAACTTCACGTTCCATCCAGCCACGGACATTGAGAATAATCATTTTGCCGGCTGCCAGTCCGTCAAAGAATTTGTGTGGTGATCCAGTCCCCAGGATGGGAACATTTTTGTAGCAGATGAATACGGCATCGGCCGTGTCCATGATACGTTTAATACCCTCCCGGTTTGTAAAGGGAAGAAAAGTAATATTATTGAGACTGAGGTCTTTTGATGTGGTCTTAAGCATTTCAAGAACAGCTCCGTCTCCGCAAAGCAGAAAATGAACGGGAAGTTTTGCATTGCGCGAAACATTGGCACACTCCAGGAGATATTCAAGGCCATTGGCCACTCCCATCGCTCCCAAGTACGCGATGACCAGTTTGTTTTCCCAACCAGATCCCGCAGCCTTTGGCCGCAGCTGGAAAAACTCACAATCCGCAAAATTTGTTACTACCTCCACCCTTTGTCCCGGCACTTTGGATCGAATGGCATCTGCTATAGGTGATGAAAGTGCCACCACAGCTTCTGCATCGCGATATATTGCCCGCTCCATCTGGTAGAGTATGCTTTTGATAACCGGGTTTCTGATGACTCCCATTTGAATGGGAGCATCCGGCCATAAGTCCCCAACTTCAAAAAAGTACGGTATATCGTACCAAAAAAGAATCCATTTCGCAGCAGTCCCAACCGTTAATGGTGCAGAAATGGCGTAGCAATAGTCAAAGGGACGAATCCTTCTTACCAGAATGAATGAAGCAATGACAAAATGCAGGTAGGCAACTATCCTGCGATAAAACCCGAACCGGTTATCGTAAGGAATATCAAGATAATGTATGGGTATCCCTTCATATGATTCTCTGCTTTTCCCCTGATTGCTTGTCGTGATAACAATAACCTCGTGCCCCGCATTTTTCAGTGCTGTAGCCAGATAATAAGAACGCAGCGGACCGCCGGATTCAGGAGTATTAAAGAACTGATGAAGTATGAGTATTCTCACTGGCGCAAAGAAAGTGAAACCTTCTTTGCTGCCATACAGCCTCATGCCTCTTTGATACAACTAAATGTTCTGCAAAGCATTTCAAGCGACACCCCTTATGGACGCAGGAGACATCTATTGCTTCACTTCCAAACCTCTCGCGTATTGCAGGATGTTGTTCACGGCCCGTTCCGAAGGCTGCAGTTCAGCTTTCTTCAGGTCTTTATGCGTCAGAATCAACTGACGGTAAGTCAGCTGCAATTCCGGATCTTGAGAAAGTACACGACTAATTTCCGTCGTCTCTTCCTCCGTGGTCTCGTGGTAAATATACCTGATCAGATCGTTTTGGGTAAAAGTTTTGGTCATAGGCATATTGGGTTTTAATCATTTTCTTTCTCAGGTTGATCAATGCATATCGCATGCGCCCCAGGGCTGTGTTGATGCTGACACCCGTACGATCAGCAATTTCCTGGAAGCTCATATCCATATAGTGTCGCATGATCAACACCTGTTTTTGCTCGGCTGGCAGTTCCTTAATCAAATCGCGCAGCCTCACCTGAGTCTCTTGTGCAATCCTGGTCGACTCGGCGGAGTCTTCGGAAAAGGCCATGGAGTTGAAGACCAGGCTTCCGTCCTCCAGCACAATTTCAGGGTATCGTTTGCTTCGGCGGAATGAGTCAATAGCCAGATTATGTGCGATGCGGCTAATCCAGGGAAGAAATTTCCCTTCTTCATTATACCGCCCGCTCTTGATGGTGTTTACAGCTTTTATGAAAGTCTCCTGCAGGAGGTCTTCCGCTTTGTACCGGTCCTTTACGATAAGGTAAATGGCCGTGTAGATACGCGATTTGTGACGGTGTAGGAGCACTTCAAAAGCCTCTTCGTTACCTTGTTGATAAAGCGACACCAATTGGCTGTCGCAACATCTGCTTTCTATCATTCTGTCTCACATTTAGGTAACGTAGAAGTGTCTTTCGATAGTGTGCGCAGGTTTAGTTAATTGACTGGTTAAGGATGAAAAGATATAAAATTGGTCTAAATCCCCAAAAAATCTTAAGAAAAATCTTGCCTCCTATGCAATTTCTTGTCCTATTTGTCACAAATTTTTTGCATAGTAAGAATCATGCCCATCAGTAAGAAAAAAGTGATCAAAAGCCTGGAAAGCCTTTCTGAGGAATTGAAGGAGTTGATGAAGAAACAATATCCCCTGGGCTATGAAAACAGCATAACACGAATCAGTAATGCCAAAAAGGAGTCAATTTTTGTTTTCCCCCTGGAGACTGATGAGGCAACCTACCTTGTCAAACTGCCCGCTACGCGCAATAGTGAAGGTGAATATGATATTGAGTCCAAACCCAAGGAAGAGGAGTTTGATGAAGGGAATAAAGAGGAGGAGGATTTTGGCTCCAATGATGATTTTGAGGGCAGTGACTACGATGAAGAAGGCGAAGGCGGCGGTCGGAGCAAAGATCCAAGTTACGAGCCCGATTTTGACAATTGATCCCCGAATTATATGAACCGACGGAACACCATCTGAAAGGGTGGTGTTTTTGTTTCAATACATGCAGAAACTCTCCCGAATAGAAGATGATCAACTGGACCACCTGGATCCAAGAGAATTCATTATTATCAAGAGGGCGAGAGTCAATAACCTGAAAAATCTCAGTGTAGCCATTCCCCGGAACAAACTGGTGGTTATGACAGGCCTTTCGGGATCCGGAAAGTCATCCCTTGCCTTTGATACACTTTTTGCTGAAGGTCAACGGATGTATGTGGAGAGCCTCAGTAGCTATGCCAGACAATTTCTGGGCCGGATGGAGAAGCCGGATGTGGATTATATCCGAGGGGTCTCACCTGCCATCGCCATAGAACAGAAAGTCAACACCCGTAATCCGCGCTCTACCGTTGGAACGACCACCGAAGTGTACGACTATCTGAAACTTCTGTTTGCCCGCATTGGCAAAACATATTCACCTATCAGCGGCTCGGAAGTAAAACGAGATACCGTTACTGACGTAGTAAACCGGATCAATGCTTTGGCTGACGGAACCAGGATAATGATATCCTGCCCGCTGAGAATCAGCAAAGGACGGAAGCTGGAAGATGAGCTGAATCTTCTGCTGAGCAAAGGTTTCGCCCGCGTTTTATTGAATGGAGAAACCCATTTCATTGAACAGCTTCTGGAGCCGTCAGTAGAAGGAAAGAAAAAATCAAAATCATCACGATCCAAAACACCTGATCAGCTTGAAATCCTGATCGATCGTGCAGCAGTGAATCCCGCTGATGAGGATTTGACGTTCAGGCTGGGTGATTCCGTTCAAACAGGATTTTTCGAAGGGCATGGTGACTGCTTTGTGTATATCGAGGGGAAGGACAAGCTTAAATTCTCAGACCGGTTTGAACTGGATAGTCTGACTTTCACGGAGCCATCGGTCAACTTTTTCAGCTTTAATAATCCTTACGGCGCATGTCAGACCTGCGAGGGCTTTGGTAGAATCCTTGGAATCGATGAGGACCTTGTAATCCCTGACAAAAGTTTCTCGCTCTATGAAGGAGCTATTGCACCCTGGCGCACTGAAACCATGAGCGAATGGCTGAAGCCCTGGCTCAAGCTAGGTGTCAAGTATGACTTTCCGATTCACAGAGCCTACAGTGATCTTACCCAGTCACAACGCGACCTTTTGTGGAATGGAAACAAAGACCTTGATGGCATCAATGGATTTTTCAAGTATCTCGAATCCAAGTCTCACAAAATTCAATACCGCGTACTCCTTTCCCGTTACCGGGGACGAACTACTTGTCCTGACTGCCGGGGTACTCGTCTTAGAAAGGACGCCTCCTATGTAAAAATCCAGGGCATATCCATTACTGATCTCGTACTCATGCCTCTTGAAAGTGTGCTTGACTTCTTTCAAGGCATGAAAATCACATCGCATGATCAGAAAATTGCCGATCGTTTGCTTACAGAAATCAAGTACCGGCTTGAATACCTGGTAAAAGTTGGCTTGGGGTACCTGACCCTCAATCGTCTGACCAATACACTTTCAGGCGGTGAGTACCAACGCATCAAACTGGCAACTTCTCTTGGCAGCGCATTGGTTGGCTCAATGTACATTCTGGATGAACCCAGTATCGGGCTTCATCCTAAGGATACAGAGCGGATGGTGGAAGTGCTTCAATCCCTCCGGGACCTTGGAAATACGGTCATCGTCGTCGAGCATGAGGAGGAAATTATGCGTGCTGCCGATCAGATTATTGATATCGGCCCTGATGCCGGTCAACATGGTGGCTCTCTTGTCTTTCAGGGGCCTGTCAGTGACATCAATCTGAAGACAAACACGCATACTGCAAACTATCTCAGTAAAAAAGAGATGATCGAGATACCCTTGCATAGAAGAAAATGGAAGGATTCTGTTGTTATCATTGGAGCAAGAGAAAATAATCTCAAGAATCTCAAGGTAGAATTTCCTTTGGGTATACTGACAGTTATTACAGGTATAAGCGGTTCTGGTAAGTCCACGCTCGTGAAGAAGGTTCTTTATCCCGCTCTAGGCAGAATTAATGGGTCTGTGGCGGAAGCGCCCGGTCGGTATGACCGGATTGAGGGTGACGTTTCCACCATCACACAAGTTGAATACGTCGATCAGAATCCCATTGGAAAATCCTCCCGGTCGAATCCCATCAGCTATGTGAAGGCTTATGATGCCATTCGGCAATTGTATGCTGACCAGCCTCTATCCAAACAAAGAGGTTACAAGCCTTCACACTTTTCATTCAATGTTGACGGTGGACGATGTGAGAATTGCGAGGGTGAGGGGGAAATCAAAGTAGAAATGCAGTTTATGGCCGACATCTACCTCAAATGCGAAGTGTGCGGAGGTAAGCGATTCAAGCAGGAGGTTCTTGAAGTGGAGGTTGACGGAAAAACAATTTCTGATGTTCTTGATTTGACCGTTGAAGAGGCGCTGGTCGTCTTCAAGGACAGGAGGCCGATCTATGACAGAATCTTGCCATTATATGATGTGGGCCTGGGTTATGTTCAATTGGGGCAGTCTTCTAATTCGCTTTCGGGTGGAGAGGCTCAGCGCGTCAAGCTTGCGTCCTACCTTGGAAAGAATGCTCCTGAGGGAAGGATACTATTCATTTTTGATGAACCCACCACGGGGCTGCATTTCCATGATATCTCAAAGCTCCTGAAGGCGATCAACGCGCTAGTTAATGATGGCCACTCTGTCATTATTATTGAACACAATCTTGAGGTCATCAAGTGCGCAGACTGGATAATCGATCTTGGTCCGGAGGCAGGTGAAAAAGGAGGCTATATTGTTTTTGAGGGGACACCCGAGGAAATGGCCAGGAAAGGGAAAGGATATACTGCCGACTTTCTGCGCAAGAAATTGCGCGGTGCCTGATTTGAAAGCCTAGCCTGCAACAGTTTCTTCTCTCAACGCTCGCCTAAGAATTTTACCTACGTTGGTTTTCGGTATTTCATCACGAAACTCAATATGCCGGGGTCGCTTGTACCCTGTGAAGTTTTCCTTGCAAAAAGCCTCAAGTTCCTCCTTTGTCAGGGTAGAATCTTTCTTTACCACAACAATTTTCACCACCTCACCGCATTGCGCATCTTTGACACCTACTGCCGCTACCTCCATCACTTTGGGATGCGCAGCCAACACGCCCTCAATTTCATTCGGGAAGACATTGAATCCGGAAACCAGGATCATATCCTTCTTCCGATCAACGATCCGGATATAACCATCAGGGTCCATTTCGGCAATGTCGCCAGTCTTGAACCATCCGCCGGGGTGAAATACATTACTGTTATCCTTTTGCCAATATCCTTTGAAAACCTGAGGACCTCTAGCGCACAATTCTCCCGGCTCTCCATATGGAACAGGATCCCCTGCATCATCCATGATCTCAACTTCAGTTCCCGGAATGGGAACTCCAATAGTACCCATTCTCTCTTTGCCGGTTATTTGGTAGGTAAGAACAGGAGAAGTCTCACTAAGTCCATATCCCTCCGAAATAGCGATGCCTGTTTTTTCAAGCCAGCGTTGAAACACAACATCCTGTAATGCCATTCCGCCTGCACTACATCCTTTGACGGCTGATGTGTTGACCTTGCTGAAGTTTGGATGGTTGAGTAACGCATTATAAAGCGTATTCACTCCTATCATGGTATGGAATGGCTTACCCAGCAATTTGATGAAAGCATCAAAGTCTCTTGGGTTGGTCACAAGCCTGCAGCACAATCCCGAACTCAGGCACATAAGCGACACCGTCAGGGCATATATATGATAAAGCGGCAGCGGTATCACTGCAATGTCACCTGCTTCAAGAGAGCCCTTCGAACTGTGTTTTAATGATGGAACCACCTGCTCTACATTGCACAGCACATTCCGATGTGTCAATGCAGCACCTTTGGACAGGCCGGTAGTACCACCCGTGTATTGAAGAAATGCCACGTCCTCTTTGGATATCTTCACAGCATTGCGTGGCTTCTTTTTTCCCAGTGCCAAAGCCTCGGTGAATGTTACCGCACCTGCCAACCGGTATGGGGGAACCATCTTTCTCACATTTCTTACCACAAAATTCACAAGATGCTTCTTGAACCCTCCCAGCAAATCACCGATTTCAGTTATGACAATGTCCTTGATTGAAGTCTGGGGAAGAATCTTTTCGAGGTTGTGAGCAAAATTTGCCAGGATGACGATCGCTACCGCGCCGCTGTCCTGGAACTGATGCTGCATTTCCCTTGGCGTGTAAAGGGGATTGGTATTCACAACGATGAGCCCGGCTTTCAAGGCGCCCAGGAGAGCTACTGGAAACTGCATAAGATTCGGCATCTGAATGGCTATCCGATCACCCGGTTTCAAATTGCATTCATGCTGAAGAAACGATGCGAAGTCGTTAGCAAGGGAGTTAAGTTGTCCAAAGGACATCGACACATCCATATTTTCCAAGGCTGGGCGATCCCCGAATTTGATGGAAGCTTCTTCGAGCATTTCCGCTATGCTCTGATAAGGCGGCTCGACTATTTCCGCAGGCATGTAATCCGGATAATGTTGAAGCCAAGGTCGTTCCATCATGGTAGAATATTCAGGTAGAAACTAAAATACATAAATTTATTACGTCCCAGTCGGCATTTTACGCCTTTTAACCCAATAAGCATTGTCTGCCGCAGACTTAACTGATACCTTAAATGATCAATTCACCAACCATGCGACGACTTTTATCTTTCCTGCTTATCCTGCTGCTTACCGGCTGGAGCTGCCAGACAGCCACCCAAAAAACCAAGGGGCTTACTTTTAAGATTTCCTTCACGCCTGAAACCAGTAATCAGCCACAGGATGGCCGACTCATGCTGCTGCTGACCAACAATGATAAATCGGAACCAAGATTTCAAATCAATTTTGGGCTGAGTACACAAATGGCATTCGGCGTCGATGTCGAAAACATGCAGCCTGGCCAGGAGATTGTGATTGACGAAAGCGCCTTCGGATTTCCTGTGCGCTCCATTGGCCAGATCCCACCGGGAGATTACTATGTGCAGGCACTCATCAATCGTTATGAAACATTTCATTTGAAAAGCGGCAAGGATGTAAAACTTCCTCCGGATCAGGGCGAAGGCCAGCATTGGAACACGAAGCCTGGCAATTTCTACAGTCGACCCTTCAAAGTGCACATCGACCCTTCATTAAAGGAGCCAGTTAAACTGGTCATGGATCAAAAAATTCCGCCCATTGAAGAACCAAAGGATACGAAGTACGTCAGGCACATCAAGATTCAGAGCAAAATGCTCACTGAATTCTGGGGCAGGCCCATGTATCTCGGGGCACATGTACTGCTTCCCGAAGGTTTCGACACGCACCCGAATGCGCATTATCCTTTGATGATCTATCATGGTCACTTCCCTTCAGATTTCGGTGGTTTCAGCACCGAACCGCCGGATCCCAAAATGGACACCACGGATTACAGCGATCGGTTCCATATCTACGGTTACAACAAGATTCAGAAGCAGGAGGCTTATAATTTCTACCAGCAATGGATTGGCAAGAACTTCCCACGATTCCTGGTTGTCGAGATACAGCATGCCACTCCATACTATGATGATTCTTATGCTGTGAATTCTGCCAACATGGGCCCTTATGGAGACGCCATCATGTATGAATTACTCCCTGAAATCGAAAAACAGTTTCGGGGAATTGGTCAGGGTTGGGCCCGGTTCACTTATGGTGGTTCTACCGGAGGTTGGGAGGCGCTTGCCGTCCAAATGTTTTATCCTGAAGAATTCAACGGCTGTTTTGCTGCGTGCCCGGATCCCATCGACTTCAGAGCTTTTTGCCTGGTGGACATTTACAAGGACAAGAATGCATTCTGGTACGAAAGTGATTTCAAAAAGGTGCCAAGGCCTTCGCACAGAAACTATCTTGGACAGATACAGGCTACTATGGAGGAAAACAACCATTATGAGTTGGTACTCGGTACACATGGTCGGTCAGGCGAGCAATGGGATATTTGGGAAGCAGTGTTTTCTCCTCAGGGCGATGACGGATATCCTAAACGCATTTTCAACAAGGAAACGGGTGAAATTGACCGGAGTGTCGCTGACTATTGGAAGGAGAACTATGACCTCAGATATATTCTTGAACGCGATTGGAAGACACTGGGACCCAAACTCGTAGGCAAGATTCACATATTCTGCGGAGATATGGATAACTATTACCTAAATGACGCCGTCTATCTGATGGAAAATTTTCTGAAGACAACACAGAATCCATTCTACAAGGGTGAGGTGGACTATGGCGATCGTGCGGAACATTGCTGGAACGGCGATCACCAAAATCCTAACTATATCTCCCGGCTTCGCTACAACACCATGTACCTGCCAAGAATCTTGAAGCGAATTCAGGAAAGCGCCCCCAAAGGAGCCGACACAAAAAGCTGGCGCTATTAATAATCAATCTAACGCAACCGTAATGAAATCTGGCATTGTTTCCATCCTTGTGCTGGGTGTCCTCAGCTGGACCTGCACAACACCATCAGGGAAGGGACCCACTTTCCGTATCTCATACAGCAAGGAATTGGCTAACGAAGTCCTCGATGGACGTGTATTACTGATGCTCGCAGTCAATGAAACACCTGAGCCCAGATATCAGATTGGTCATGGGCTCAAGGCACAGCTCATATTCGGAACCGATGTGAACGGATGGAAGCCAGGTGAAGCGTTTATGGTGGATCAGCAAGCCTTTGGATACCCTATTCATTCGCTGAAAAACATTCCGAAGGGCGAATATTATGTACAAGCCCTGCTCAACCGCTATCAGACCTATCATCTGAAATCTGGCAAGACGGTAAAACTTCCTCCTGATATGGGAGAAGGCCAGTCATGGAGCAGAAAGCCTGGAAATCTGTTTAGCAAGCCATTCAAAGTGTCAATCGATCCCTCCAAAAATGAAGTGATCGAGATTGTGATGGACCAGAAAAACCCACCAATAGAAGAGCCAAAAGATTCGAAGTATGTGAAGCACATCAAAATAGAGAGCAAACTGCTTTCGGAATGGTGGGGCACTTCAACCCACATCGGCGCCCATGTTTTACTTCCTGAAGGCTTTGATGAGCATCCGGAAGCGCACTACCCGTTGATGATTTATCACGGGCATTTCCCCAGTGATTTTGGGGGCTTCAGTACTGAACCGGCTGAACCAAATATGGATACCACGGACTATAATGAAAGGTTCCGGGTTTACGGTTATAACAAGTTCATGAAGGAAGAGGCTTACAAGTTCTATCAACAATGGATCAGTAAAAAATTTCCCCGTTTTCTAATCATAGAAATCCAGCATGCCAATCCTTACTACGACGATTCTTATGCCGTTAACTCTGCCAACATGGGACCTTATGGCGACGCCATAATGCACGAACTTGTGCCTGAAATCGAGAAACGCTTTCGGGGTATCGGAGAAGGTTGGGCCAGATTTACATATGGTGGCTCAACAGGAGGCTGGGAGGCATTGGCGACACAGATGTTCTACCCCGATGAACTGAACGGATGTTTTGCCGCATGCCCAGATCCTGTCGATTTCCGCGCGTACTGCCTCGTGAACATTTATGAAGACAAGAATGCCTTTTACTATGAAAGTAACTTCAAGAAAACACCGCGCCCTGCCTTCCGGGATTATTTAGGCCAGATATCCACCACCGTTGAGGAATGGAATCATTACGAACTTGCGCTCGGGGACAAGACAAGGAGCGGGGAGCAGTGGGATGTATGGGAGGCTGTTTACTCGCCACAAGGCGAGGATGGTTATCCAAAACGAATTTTCAATAAGCTCACCGGTGAAATCGACAAAGACGTAGCTGCCTATTGGAAAGAGCACTTTGACCTGCGTTATATTCTGCAGCGGGACTGGTCCACGCTGGGTCCCAAACTTCAGGGCAAGATCCACATCTATTGCGGCGATATGGATAATCTCTATCTCAATGATGCAGTATACCTGATGGAGGATTTCCTGAAAAAGACCAGGAATCCATTTTATGGCGGCGAAGTGGATTACGGTGACCGTGCTGAGCATTGCTGGAATGGCGACCATTCTGCTCCTAATCACGTTTCCAGGTTGCATTACAACACACAATATCTGCCCAAGATTCTCAAACAGATTGAAGCAACTGCGCCTAAGGGAGCGGATACAAAGAGTTGGAGGTATTGACTGCAGATTTTTTGATTTGAGCCTTCGACTGTTCATGCCCTTTTCCAAGCCTATTAAGTCATTCTTTTTCTTCCTATCCACTGGTGAAAGAAGTACTGGCAATTAGGGCTGATATGCTTTAATTTCCTGCCCCATGACAAAAGACTTGCTTATCATCGGTGCCGGGCCAATTGGATTGGCTTGCGGCATCGAGGCAAAGAAAGCCGGGCTCTCCTATCTCATAGTTGAAAAAGGTTGTTTGGTTAATTCCCTTTTCCACTATCCGACCAATATGACTTTCTTTTCAACTTCCGAAAGGCTAGAAATTGGCGATGTGCCTTTTGTTTCGCATTCGCCCAAACCTGACAGAACAGAAGCTTTGGAATATTACCGCCGTGTCTGCGGCAGCTGGGATCTTCTTGTGAATCTCTACGAGGAAGTGAAATCTGTTGAGAAGCAGGACAATCACTTCGAAATAGTGAGCACGAAAGATCGCTATGCTGCAAGAGCTGTAGTACTCTCATTGGGCTTCTATGACCTGCCTTATTTGCTGGAAGTGCCAGGCGAAGAACTCCCCAAAGTGAAGCATTACTATGATGAGCCTCATCCTTACTATCGTCAAAAGGTGGCAGTGGTGGGTGCCGCGAATTCGGCAGTAGACGCAGCGCTGGAAATCTGGAGGAAAGGCGCAGACGTAACCATGGTCATACGAGAGTCCTCATTAAGAGACAGTGTGAAGTATTGGGTTAAACCAGATATTGAAAATCGCATTGCAGAGGGCTCGATCAAAGCTTACTTCAACTCCAGGGTTGCGAGAATTACACCCAGGACAATTGACATCCAAACGCCGGATGGAGCCCTGACACTGGACAACGACTTCGTACTGGCCATGACCGGATACCAGCCTCCCTTTGCTTTCATGGAAAGTTGCGGGGTCACCTTTCAGGATGACCCCGACCATACGCCGGTATACAATCAACACACCATGGAGACCAGTGTTCCCGGACTCTATCTGGCGGGCGTAGTCGTAGGAGGACTGAAGACCAATAAATGGTTCATTGAAAACTCACGGATACACGCTGAATTAATTGTCAGGGATATTTCGAGCAAACTACCAGTAAGGTCAAAACCAGCCGTCGAAAACAACGTTTGACCCATTAAACGATGGTAAGTAGTTGATTCCTGGATTTTATTACTTTTGCTCACTTCATGAAAAAAGCAGGAGCCATATTGATCATCACACTGTTTGCTGCTCATTCGGTTGGCTTTTACGCCTGGTTTGTTGTACGCCTTTCGGACATACATGCGGAGGCAAAAAAACAATTGTCACTTGCCCCTCCCGATCAGCTTTCGATGCTGCAAATCCCCGCAAAGTCATTTAA
>JBDHXU010000029.1:0-34181 GCA_039810905.1 Cyclobacteriaceae bacterium
AAGAATGGTTTGAATGTTTTTGAAACCTCAAAGGCTGACACTACACCTTATACGGGCTTCAAGGTTCGTTTCGGCGCAGGTTTTACACAAGGCTACCAGAGTATGTCACACAGCAATTCAGCCAGGGCCAACCTGGGCGGCGGCATCATGGAAACAGCGCCCGGTTCAGGCATTTTCAAAAATGCTGCAGGTGTAACACAACCGATCGTGGCTGACCCCAATGTTTACGGTGGATTCAAAAACACAGTTAACAACACATTGTACACCAACAGCAATCAACTGTATCAAATGGCCGGTGGTTTCCCACTTGCACAAGCCAACTTTAACATCGATGTTCAACTGACCGATGGTGTTCGCGTCAGCCTGGTTTCCTACATGTCATCTCACCACCACAATGAATTCTGGGTTAAAGGTGGATATTTCCAAATAGACAAAGTGGGATTTCTTGGAAGTGAATTCATGAACAACCTGTGGAAAAACCTGACTTTGAAAGTCGGTCACATGGAAGTGAACTATGGTGATCAGCACTTCAGAAGAAGCGACGGCGGCAATACCCTGCTGAACCCCTTCATAGAAAACAATATTATGGATGAATTCACAACTGAAATCGGCGGTGAATTGTACTGGCAGAAAAACGGAATCCTCCTCATGGTTGGAATGACTGATGGCGAGATCCAGGGTAACGTAACGAAACCCAATGACAGGAGCCCTAACCTCTACACCAAGATCGGATATGACAAGCAAATAAATGAGAAACTCCGCGTTCGTCTCACTGGTTCCATGATGCAAACTAAATCCTCTGTCAGCAACACGCTGTTCGGTGGTGACCGCACTGGTTCCAACTATCAATATGTACTGCAGCCCTACAATGCTACTCTTACAGGCAACGCTTTTGCAGGCCGCTTCAACCCTGGGATGTCGGATAACTTGACAACCTTCATGGTGAACCCGTTCGTGAAATATGGCGGTTTTGAGTTCTTCGGTACCTGGGAAACGGCCCATGGAAACACCGCTATGGAAAACGGCGAAATACAGTACAGCAACAACACTACTACAACATTCTCAAAACTTGATGATCGTTATGCTCACCAGGTAGCTGCAGAGTTGGTTTACCGCTTTGGTGGCCAGAAACAATTCTGGGTAGGTGCCAAGTACAACGAAGTAAATGCTACTATCGTAACAGGCGCCAGCAGTGCACAGAATGCGACCGGAACTGCAGGTCTGACACAGGGAACGCGTCTTCCTGTAAGTGTATACCGCGACGCTTATTGCTTCGGCTGGTATCTGACCAAGAACATCGGCTTCAAAGGAGAATATGTTAATCAGCACTTCTTTGGATACCCTGACGACAACATTCTTTCAGGCGGTAAATTCAATGGATTTGTGATCCAGGGATCAATCTCCTTCTAAGAGAATTAATAGAGTTGAGTAAAGATGGTTTCGGCTGGCGAAAGCGCCAGCCGAAACTTTTTTTGGCCCCCTATTGTTGCTAAATTTGTAGAGGTATATGAAAAGACGGCTGGGCTTATTTCTGCTTATTCTGATTTCCTCTGCGTTTTCAGCGGAGGTTGGAACCCCTGTTCTAAGACACCGCTTTATTGTATTGCCGGATAGCAAATTGATGATTGACGGCAAGACAAACATAAATGCTTTCCAATGTGCCATTTCACGTTATTGCGGTACCGATACCCTCGTTCTGCAGGAAGGCGGAGTCAACGCAAGGCCGGTTTTCGTGAAGGGGTTCGTAAGACTGGAAGCGTCAGGCTTTGACTGCGGCATGGCAGCCATGACCCATGATTTCAACAAAACGATAAAGGCCAAAGAACACCCTGTTATCTCCATTGACTTCAAAGCCTTCGAAAAAGTGCCGTCGCTTAATTGTGGTGAAGAACGATTCAAAAGCACGCTCGCAATCGGCATGGCGGGCAGGTCCAATACCTTTGACGTAGAGTGCACCGTGGAGGCGCGCGAAAACGGAGTCATACACCTAAAAGGCGGTAGGGCGTTCCAGTTCTCGGACTTCGGTCTGGAAACACCCAAACATGCCATGGGTCTCATCAAAGTGAAAGACGACCTCGACGTCCAGTTCCACCTGGTGCTGAAGATCGACGCCAGCCGCTGGTAATTTTACTCACAACATTTCTTTTCCAGTTGCTACCTTCGCGTACACTATTAAGTACGCATGGCCAGGAAATCAGATCAGCTTATTGAAAGAAGGAATGCCATTGTGCCCAATGGTATGGGCATGTTTACTCCAGTCACTATCGCCAGCGGCCGAGGTGTGGTCATCATCGACGCCGACGGAAAGAAATACATAGACTTTGCCGGAGGTATAGGGGTACTCAACGCAGGCCATTGCCCTGCCCCGGTGGTCAAGGCCATTGCAAAGCAATCAAAACAGCTTCTGCACTCGTGTTTCTCCGTTGCCATCTATGAACCTTATGTGGTGCTATGCGAAATGCTGGCAGAAATGTTTCCACACGGGAAGTCCACGAAGGTGATGCTCACAAACTCAGGCGTCGAAGCAGTCGAGAACGCCGTAAAGATTGCCCGTCAGGCCACGGGTCGCCAGGGAATCATCTGTTTTACTGGAGCCTTTCATGGACGCACACTGCTCGGCATGAGCCTGACCTCCAAGACAGGATATAAAGTAGGGTCGGGACCATTTGCTCCGGAAGTCTACCGCATTCCTTTCCCCGACTATTACCGTACCGGGGAGGGACTGAACATGGAGGAATTTGTTGCCCGCGAACTTCAGGCTTTCGAAGAGTACCTGCACACGACAGTTGATGTCTCAAACGTGGCGGCAGTCATTATAGAACTTGTTCAGGGTGAAGGCGGCTTTAATGTGGCACCAAAGGAGTTTGTCCAGGGACTGGAGAAGATCTGCCGTTCGAAAGGAATCCTGATCATTTTTGACGAAGTGCAGACTGGATTTGGCCGGACTGGCAAATGGGCGGCCTACGAACATTATGATGTGGTACCGGATCTTTCTATCTGGGCTAAATCACTTGGAAGCGGGATGCCCATTGGTGCTGTCATCGGAAATGCAGAAGTGATGGATAAGACAGTGAAGGGAACGCTGGGGGGTACATATCCGGGCAACCCGGTGGCCTGCGCCGCTGCTATCGCCACCCTTCGGTACATGAAGACCATTGATATTAATGGTAAGGGTGAGAAGATAGGAGCGACGGTGATGAAATTCTTTCACAAACTTCAATCGGAATGTGATGCCATCGGTGATGTCCGTGGCCTTGGGGCTATGGTGGCGTTTGAGTTGGTGAAAAATAAAGACCCTCATCAACCTGATCAAGATCTCTGCAAGGCTTTGCTGGCCAATTGTGTGAAGAAAGGACTGCTGCTGATAAGCGCGGGAGTCAATAGCAATGTGGTGCGCGTGTTGAGCCCTTTGGTGATATCGGATGCACAGCTGGCCAAGGGATTGGGTATCATCAGAACAGAACTGTTACATCTTACAAAGGGGAAACACCAATAAGTTCCCCATTTCCCGTTTTTGAATTTATCGATACCTTCAGGATCAGTTTTCTATTATATCTGAATTCAATCCTCATGAAGAAAAGGCATTTCATGCTATTGATGGCATTGTCTCTGTTCACTCAGGCCATTGCCCAGACGAAGCCCCGTGCACGTGACCTCGGCATTCCCTTCGATGGAACACCAGGCCCCTACAACGCTATCACGGATGTCGCTGGTGTGGAAGTGGGCTATAAGACATTAATAGAAGGGACTGGTAAACTGGTGGTAGGCAAGGGTCCTGTGAGGACGGGTGTCACAGCCATTTTTCCGAAGGGGAAAGGATCGCTGGACCGAGTGTTTGCGGCCTGGTTTACCCTGAATGGCAATGGCGAAATGACTGGCACGACATGGGTGGAGGAGTCGGGAGGGCTTGGTACTCCGGTTATGATCACCAATACGCACAGCGTTGGAGTAGTCAGAGATGCCGTCATAGAATGGTATTCGAAGAAAGTCAAGGGTAGCAATTATTCCGGCGACATCAGCCTGCCGGTGGTTGCGGAAACCTATGACGGCTTCCTAAATGATATCAACGGATTTCATGTTCGAAAGGAGCACGTTTTCGAGGCCATGGAAAGTGCAAAGTCCGGCACACTGCAGGAGGGTAATGTGGGAGGGGGGACCGGTATGATCGCCCACGGGTTCAAGGGAGGCACAGGTACCGCATCGCGGAAACTGGATGCTTCCAAAGGCGGCTATACTGTCGGCGTGATGGTTCAGGCAAACTACGGAGCCAGGGATCTGCTGACGATTGCCGGCGTTCCGGTCGGTAAGGAAATAACGGATCTGATGCCTGTTCGAAAGGATGATGATCAGGGATCCATTATTGTAGTGGTGGCTACCGATGCACCCCTGCTGCCCCACCAGTTGAAGCGGATCGTCACCCGTGTCGCACTCGGTATTGGTGTCATGGGAGGCCGAGGTGGAAATTCTTCCGGGGACATCTTTATTGCTTTCTCAACGGCCAATCCGGAAGCCTCCAAAAATGAGGGCATCGCGCACCTGGAAATGCTTCCCAACGATCAGATCAATCCGCTGTTCAATGCGACAGTCTCGGCAACGGAAGAGGCCATCGTTAACGCTATGGTCGCGGCTGAAACCATGGAAGGTGTCAATGGAAATAAGGTATATGCAATTCCCCACGACCGCCTGGTAACCATTCTGAAGAAATACGGAAGGATCAAATAACCGGCGGCTACTTGCCTCCACCAACCAGTTTGACATAGAAGGCCTTGGCTGCAGCTGCATCCTTCATGACCTTCGCCCGTTCTGCATCATCTCGAAACGAAAGCGTGGCCAGCCGGCCTTCGATGCGCTCCACCCATTTCAGCAGATAAGCTACAGAAGTCTTTTGTGCCGCGTTGGGTGTGCCGCCCATCAGGAAAACCGGATTGGTGGTGGCATAAGGATACAGATCGTAGTGATCAGGCTGTGCTTTCTGATTCCATGCGCGAAGCAGAATCCATCCCGACTCTTTGGCCTGAATGCTCCCCTGCATTTGAAATACTTTCTTGCCTTCACCGTTGTGGAGTGCAATGACTCTTCCATTGTAAACCAAATCAATCCGGTCGACAGGAATATCGCTTCTGACTTCAACAGTGTAATTGAGCTTGAGAGCCTTTCCGGACAGTGAAAGGCTGTCACCTGAAGTCTTTCCGTTAACTGTCAGCGAAAGCAACGGGCCATTGGTGACAAAGCTTTGCCCCGCTTTCAGACCTCTTTCAAAGTTGTCCCTGTTGAAGTCACCGTTCGCTTTGACATAGACACGGTTCAATCCAACGGGTCCACGGAGGCTCGCATAATTGGCCATCGCATCTGTCCCAGCGGCAGCTGGAATTCTGAGACCGCAGTTCAACATATGATACCAAACGTGAGCGGAGCCAATATGATCTGCGAAGCCTATCACTTCGTAGTAATCCACTTTTCCAAGGGCGGCATCGATGGGAAGTTCACTCATCAGGTTGGCAGACTGTTCCGGCATCACATCCGACTGTTCGAAAGGATGCACGTAACCTACCAGACCTTTTTGGGCGTGCGCACGATCAGCAATGGATGCATTGTTGGGGAAAAGGCTTTCGACTGCAGTCTGAGTGTAACCCACATAGCCGGGGAGGATAAGATGATCCTTCAGACTCAACAACCCGAGGTGACCCCAGAAGCTGGTGTGAAACTCCTGGCTGTGCACCAGGATTGTTTCTTTGTCGGAAATGGCGTCGGGGACAACACTGAAATAGTTCACGTCCGGAATGCGCTGCTCCTTGTTTACCACCAGGCTGTAGAGGATGTTTAGATCCTCGGCTTTGGCCTGGGCTATCAGTCTTTCCGGTGTGTTCTTATAGTGACCACCATAATTCATGTGAAGGTGGACATCTCCAGTCCACCATGATCCGGATATTGGCATTTTCTTCATGGTAAGAACTACCGGATTAGTGATTCCGGATTCTGCATTGAGTACAATATGTGAGGTCTCCCATCCGGGCCCACGGTTTGCTTTGATTGTAATCTTTTGTCCCGGCACAAGAAGTGCTGAACGGCCCTTTGTGTGGAAGTAATGATACTCGAAACGGTAAGTGTCGGGATAGCGGGAGTCATCGGCCTGCATCCAGTCATTGTCTGGCGCGTACGATTTGCCACTTGCGTCAGTCACACTGACCCTCGCAGGGATTTCCTTTCCGGATTCATCGCGCACAATAATATCAAGTTGCAGATGGGGCTGGAGATATCTTCGTTCAACTGGCCTTACCTGCCGTTGTGAACCATCCAGGGCATTCACGATCCATAGTGAAGTGTTGCCGCTACGGTTGGAGATGAAAGCGATGTATTGCCCGTCAGGGGACCATCGTGGCATGCGGTTGTCGTAATCACCGTAGGTAAGCTGAATCGGATATCCTCCATCGGAAGGAGTGATCCACAATTGATGCCAATTGCTTCCCAGGTAACTGCTGTAAACAATTCGTGTTCCATCAGGAGAAAGATCCGGCTTGGTCTGCCAGGATGTTTCTTCGTGACGTATGATCCTGGTGTCACCATTTGAAAGATTCAAGGCCACCAGGTCTCCGGTCCCATGAATAACTTCACGGTTCGATACAAAATACAGTGTCTTTCCATCGTGAGACCATGCCGGATTGATAGCATGGTCCCATGCACTGTAATAATATCGCCTGACCGCGCTTTTCCTGTCAGGTGTGAGACAGCGCGGAGCAGAGAATTCACCATTCTGATAGTCCATGATATACAACAAGAAGTGCCCGGTCCCGTGAGTAGACACAAAAGCCAACTGTTTGCCGTCGGGGGACCACCGCGGCTCCAGGTTTACTGCCCCGTTCGCAGTAATGGACATTGTGGATGACGACTGTACATTCAGCATCATTAGTTCTGTTGCTGCGCCGGTGTAACGGACGAATGCAATCATCTTTCCATCTGGTGAAACGTCGGGCTGATAGTCATATCCTATATCGTCTGTCAATTGGACCGAACCCAACTCGTCAGGCACCTGACGCCAGAGACTTCCTCCCATGGAGTATACCAGGCTTTTGCCATCGGGCATCCAGGCCACTGACGATGGCCCTGTGGTGAGTTGAGGCAAATAGAGTTCCCGGAAATAATAGTTATGGGGCAGATCAATCTGCGACAGCACAGGCACCCTTTGTGCGTCGGCGGGTAATGACAAAAGAAACAGAAAGAAGTACAACAGGAATTTCATGGGCAGTGTAATTGTAGCGTTTATTTTCTATAACAGATTAACGCACCTCCATGGTGACGCATACCAATCGCCAATTGGCAATTAGTAATCAGTAATCAATTTATACCATACATTCATATCTTCCAGTCCGGAGTAGATATAACAGTTATTTGTCATCCTCCCGCCATAATGATAGCCAAGCTGATGGAAAGCTTTATTCATCCCGAATGACTGCGCCCGGGCAATGGTGTAGGCGCAAATGAGTCCCTTGGCTTTCAATGTTTGCTCCAGGAAGTACAGAAGTTGCTGCATTTTGCCTTTGCCCTGCGCCTGTGGCAGTGTTGCGCAATCGGTGAGCTCGGCATTCTTCCATTCCATATTGGGTTCTGCCGATGCGGCGCTCACGATTTTTCCATCTTCTTCAAGGTAAACGTAGAGTGTCCCGTCCCTCATAGTCTGAAGTACAAAATTGGGATCGTAGATGGGAGTTGGATAGATCTTCATCACCGATGCATACAGTTCTGCGAGACGGTTGGCGTCTTCAGGCCCGGCCTGGACAATTCCCGTTGGGTCAGGATGAAAGGCAGGGCGAGGAAGCTGAAGAACTTTCTTCAATATGTCTTCTTCCGATTCATCGAGAGCAGATGCCTTCCGATCGTTGCTGAGGTACCTGACAAGGAACGCCATGTTGATACCGGCAAAATAACCATTGATGACGGCTTCCTGTCTGAAACCATTATCGAGAAAATAATTGACGTCAGTATCCCTGGATTTCAAAATCAGTTTTTCCACCCAGGGTTCAATCTGGGTGGTAATAAGAAAAATCACTTCATTCAATGGGCCGCTGTAGTCGTCTACGCGGAGTCTCTTGTTATATGAATCCACGAAGACCCTTACCCAGGCCGAGGATGTGCTGGTTTCCCTTATCACTCTGACTTCACTTATGAGATTTCACACCAATGGATGATGGTCCGCATGAATAGACGTGCAGCGCGGATCATTTCCTGCAGGTCGATGAATTCATCAGGATAGTGGGCAACCTTTGTTTCCCCAGGTCCCATCACCACGGCAGGGATGCCGCCCACTTTGCCAAACAACCCTCCATCCGTTCCCCATGGAGATGCTTCAATCTTAACCTGTCGGTCATAGATGCCGGGGAACTCCTTTGATAATATCTGTACAAAGGGATGCTGTTCCTGGATGGCATTGGGTACCCATTGTGCTCCAAAAAATTCAACCTTTGCCGGGTGCTGTTTCAACCATTCGTCAGCTGCAGAAACAACGCCGATGCTATCTCTCAATTCCTGGCGTACGGATTCCATTTCCTCTTCAGGTCCCACGCCGATGCGCCCTTCGATGATGACTTTGTCTGGAACGGAAGAGGGCCAGTTGCCACCCTGAATTTTGCCAACATTGATGGGAAGTGGTATCGGGATGGAACTGTACAAAGGATCATTTA
Source organism: Cyclobacteriaceae bacterium (assembly GCA_039810905.1). Lineage (GTDB taxonomy): Bacteria > Bacteroidota > Bacteroidia > Cytophagales > Cyclobacteriaceae > ELB16-189. The sequence continues at coordinate 8,676 of JBDHXU010000029.1, forward strand.
CCCTGAGGTTGCGCGTAATTTCAAGTTGCATGATCGCCTGGTGCACTTTCCATGCCTTGTCTATGGCGGACACACCCTCATACCGGGTTCCGGCATGTGCGCTCTTGCCTTCAACGGTTACCCTGAACCACATGGAACCTTGCTGTTTGACAAACAGCTTCATGTTAGTGGGCTCCGGAATCAATGCTACATCGGCCTTATAGCCGCGGATAATTGAAGACAATGTGCCGGCACCGCCCGACTCTTCTTCAATAACGGACTGGAAGATAACGTCTCCTTTGAGTTTGATTCCGCTTTTGAGTATGGACTCAACAGCAAAAAGCATGGCTACGTTGCCGCCCTTCATGTCGGTAGTACCGCGACCATACATCTTGCCATTTTCAATTTCACCAGAATAGGGACCGTGCCTCCATTTGGTGACGTCGCCTTCTGGGACCACATCGATATGACCGTTGAGGATGACAGACTTTCCGCCGCCCGTGCCTTTGAGGACACCTACAACATTGGGGCTTCCCGTGTATTCACTCCGCGAAGGAACGTAATAAGGGTGCTCCAACAACTCAGATCCGGGATCCCATATGTCTACCTGAAGGCCAAGTTCTTTGAGTTTGCTTATAACTACATCTTGTGCACCCTTCTCTTTACCCTGCAGGCTCGGTTGCTGTACTACTTCTTGCAAGAATGCGAAGGCCTGTTGCTGATGTTCGTTTATATAAGCTTCAGCTTTTTCCAGTGCGGTGTCCATAATCAGTTTTTGCTAAGGGCTTCCGAGAGTTCAAAATCGGCTTCGGTGTGATTTCTTATATCCTGAACGGAGAAGCCTTCCATCACTTCATCCAGGCGGAGTTTATCGCCTACCGTGAAGACCGCCATTTCCGTAATGATGTGTTTGACACAATTGTAGGTTGTAATGGGCAGCGTGCATTTCTTCATAATTTTCGGGCTGCCATCCTTTTCACAATGGGTCATGAGCGCAATGAGATTTCTTGCTCCATAAGCCAGTTCCATGGCTCCGCCCACTCCGGGGACACGTTTCCCTGGCACAATCCAATTGGCAAGGTCACCTTGCTCGCTGACTTGCAGCGCACCAAGAATGGACACATCAATGCAACCACGGCGGATCATGCCAAAGGCAATGGCGCTGTCAAAGTAACTTCCGCCAGGAAGGATAGAAACAGGATAACCCGCAGCATTGCTGAGGTTGCCGTCGGGTTTTGATGTGGGCGTCGGCCCCATGCCGAGAATTCCGTTCTCAGCCTGAAAGAAAACGCGAATGGAAGGATCGAGGTAATCCGGCACCAGTGAAGGTATGCCGATACCCAGGTTAACCACCATGCCGTCCTTTACTTCGCGGGCGGCGCGTTTCGCGATGACTTGTCTGGCATCTCCCATACCCATTTCCAGTTATATCCCTTGGAAGGGACAATGTGTTTTACATAAATGCCCGGTACTATGATTGCTTCAGGGTCCAATTCTCCCATTGGCACAATTTCTTCAGCTTCAACAATGGTGGTCCTTGCTGCCGTCGCCACAAAAGGGTTTGTATTGCGTGCTGTCTTATCAAAGATGAGGTTGCCGAAAGTATCGGCCTTCTTTGCAAATACAATCCCGAAGTCACCTGTTATCGGAGCCTCGTACATGTATTCCTTTCCGTTGATGGTTACAATAGGTTTCTCATATTCCAGTTTTGTACCGCGGCCGATTTCAGTAAGAAAACCATTGAGTCCTACGCCGCCTGCGCGCAAGCGTTCTACCAGGATTCCCTGCGGACAGAATTCCACTTTGAGTTTTCCCTGATTCATCAGCTCTCCGGCAACCGGATTGGAACCTATGTGAGAAGCAATGAGTGACTTTGCCCTCTCCAGGCATACGAATCTCCCCATCCCTACCCACGGGAAGCCCGCATCATTTCCGATGAGGTTGACATCTTTGACTCCTGAGTCTATCAGGCAGTCCACAAGTCCCGGTGGCGTCCCCACACCACCGAAGCCCCCAAACAGCAAGGTCATGCCATCGAAGAAAAGGGAGCGTACCTTGTCGTAATCGGTTACTTTGTCAAAGGGGTTCATACGACCTCTGAGAGTGACTTATCAAATTTTTCCAACAGTTCATCGACCTCACCGGTAGAGATTATAAACGGTGGAGTTATCAGTACCCCGTTTTCATCCACCCCGTCAGGTCCCCCAACTGCCGGGTAAACCAGCAATCCATTCTGAAAGCATTGCTCAATCAGTTTTGCCTGCAGACCTTTCATGACCGGATCCAGTTCAACACCCAGCATGAGTCCTTTCCCTCTTACTTTTTGAATGACTCCTTGTTTGCCCTGGACGCGTTCCAACCCGCTTTTAAGGTATTGCCCTTGTTTTACCACATTATCCATCAAGTGTTCTTCTTTCAGGATTTCGAGAACTTTACCTGCAGTGGCGCATGAAAGGGGGTGACCGCTGTAGGTGTGTCCCGCCATGATGAGTCCGCTACCCTTCTTTATCGGCTCCAGCACTTCATCGGTCATCAGCGTGGCCGCAATTGGGGCATATCCGGCCCCAAGGCTTTTCCCTATTGCGACGATATCGGCTGTTGTATTCCAGTGTTCCAATCCGAACCAGCGTCCGGTTCTGCCCAGGCCTGTCATGACTTCATCCGCAATGAAGAGGATGTCATGCTCATGACAGATCCGCTTCATGTTTTCATAGTATCCTTCTCCGGGGCTTACGGCAGTGCCGGCCGCGCCAACGACTGGCTCGGCTACAAAGGCCGCGATGTGGCTTGCGCCTATTTTGTCAATCACCTGGCGCAACTCCTCCATTTGCTTTTCCAGTGTATCGCTTTCCAGATCGGCTTTCAGCGATGGGTATTTTTCCAGTGATCCCTCAAATCGTTGCCGGCGCAGCGGATGGCCGGACAAGGAGAGGGCGCCGACTGTGATGCCATGATAACTTTTCCAGCGGGAAATGAATCTTGTCTTGGATGGTTTGCCTTTCTCCTGCCAGTATTGGATGGCAGTCTTCATGGCGGTCTCGATTGCCTCGGTACCGCTGTTTACAAAGAATGAGTGGCTATAGGCCTTGCCAGGTGAGATTTCAAAAAGAAGGGTAGCCAGCGACTCCGCTTCTTCTGAACCAAACTGTGATCTGTAAACGAACTGCAGTTTGTCCAGATGCTGCTTCATGAAAGTCAGTAGGCGGGGGTGGGAATGTCCCAGCGAACATGTTACCGCCCCGGAAGAGCCGTCGAGGTACTTTTTCCCATTCTCATCAGTGATGTAAACGCCGCTGGCGTATCTGGCCTTGAGGTAGTGCTTGTTCAGTAATGGCTGTATGTTGTGAGACATAATAGGGGGAGCCAATATAGGTGAATCAGCGGCGTTTGTTTGCCGGAAAAGCTAACTGCATCATAATTTTCATGCCCAAGCCAGCAGGATGGGCATAATGACAGGAAAATGTAGGGTATGGACTCATCAAATTACCCTATGGCCAAATCACCCAATGTTACAATTTGAACTTGTAGTCGGTGCCGGGGTGATAGGGTGGTACTTTCACCTTGACTGGTGAGACCTTCCAGATGTCGGTACAGTATTCATTAATGGTGCGATCGCTTGAGAATTTGCCTGACCTGGCCACATTGAGGATGCTCATCCTGCTCCATTGGTCCTGATCCTTGAAGGCTTCATTTACTCGTTCCTGGCATTCAATGTAATAGCGGTAGTCGCCAAATAGCATGAATGGGTCATGGTGAACGAGGGAGTCAACCAGCGGCTTGAACAAGTCTTTGTATTCTGGTGAGAAATGCCCTGATGCAATCAGGTCGATGCACTCCCTTAACTCTTCATCCACACGCAGATAATCTGAAGGGACGTAAGAACCACTTTTCAGATATTGTACTTCATCCGTACGTAGACCGAAGAGGAAGAAATTCTCTTCACCTACTTCTTCGCGAATCTCGATGTTGGCGCCATCCAGCGTCCCGATAGTGAGGGCGCCATTCATCGTGAATTTCATGTTGCCGGTACCTGAAGCTTCTTTGCCTGCCGTGCTGATTTGTTCGGATAAATCGGCAGCCGGATAAATTAACTGGCTGTTGGTGACGTTGAAGTCCGGAATGAATACGACTTTCAGAATATCCCGTGTAGCAGGGTGATTGTTCACTATGTCTCCCACTGAGTTGATCAATTTGATAATCAACTTGGCCATGTAATAACCGGGTGCGGCCTTCCCTCCGAAAATGAATGTTCTGGGAACAATCTTCAACTTGGGATTCTTTCTGAGGCGATTATATAGAGTGATAATATGAAGTGCGTTCAGGTGTTGACGTTTGTATTCATGAATGCGCTTGACCTGGACATCGAACATGGATTTTGGGTCGACCTTGACATTGCAGCGGCGTTGAATTTCATCAGCCAGTAATTTCTTGACTTCATACCGGCACTCTCTCCATTCTTTTCTGAATTCAGGGTCTTCGGCGTATTTCTCCAATTGACGTAAGGCGCTGAGATTGCTGATCCATCCCGATCCGATTTTTTCGCATATCAACTTGGTGAGAAGGGGATTATTCAGCACAACCCATCTCCTCGGCGTGACACCATTGGTTTTATTGCTGAATTTCTTTGGCCACAACTCATAGAAATCCTGGAGCACACTCTTGGCCAATAGCTCGGAATGCAGTGCCGCAACACCATTTATGGAATGGCTTCCCACACTCGCGAGGTGAGCCATACGAACGTATCTTTCTCCGTGTTCATCAACCAAAGACATCCGCGAGATGCGGGCTTCATCTCCGGGGAAATGCTCTCTGACTTCGTCAAGGAAACGGTGATTGATTTCGTAGATAATGTCAAGCAATCTGGGCAGCAGCCGCTGGAAGAGCCCCACCGACCATTTCTCAAGGGCTTCCGGCAAGAGGGTGTGATTGGTATACCCAAGGGTCTGAACGGTAATGCTCCAGGCTTCTTCCCATTCCAGCCTCCATTCGTCCAGGAGAAGTCGCATCAATTCAGCGACCGCAATGGCCGGATGGGTGTCGTTTAGTTGGAGAGCGAACTTTTCATGAAAGGAATTAATCTTATTTCCTCTGCTGATGTGAGTGCGTATGGCATCCTGCAGTGAGCATGAGACAAAGAAGTACTGTTGTTTAAGCCTCAATTCCTTTCCGATGGCCTGCTCATCGTTCGGATAAAGCACCTTGCTGATATTTTCACTGGATACCTTATCTGTTACTGCACCATAATAGTCACCCTGATTGAATGAGTGAAAATCGAATGATTCAAAGGCTTCAGATTTCCATAACCTAAGCGTGCTGGCTGTATTGGTGGCATATCCAAGCACGGGGGTGTCATAGGGAACACCCATAATCACGTCTCCCGGAATCCATTTTGCTTCATATCGGCCATCGGCGCCGAAATTTGATTCCACGTGTCCTCCGAATTTTACTGCAACCGCTTCATCAATGCGTGCGATTTCCCACGGATTTCCTTTTCGTAGCCACTTGTCAGTAATCTCCACCTGCCATCCGTTTTCGATCATCTGGTCAAAGATTCCGAATTCATAGCGTATGCCATAACCGACTGCCGGTATGTCAAGGGTCGCCAGGCTGTCCATGAAGCAGGCGGCAAGTCTTCCGAGGCCCCCATTACCCAAGCCTGGCTCTTCCTCTTGCGCAAGTACCTGTTTGAGGGGAAGTCCGAGTTCCTTCATTGCTTTCTCCACAGTGTCCCACAATTGAAGATTGATAAGGTTGTTACCCAGGTGTGGGCCCATGAGGAACTCGGCTGAGAGATACCCTACAGTTTTGACATTCTTTTCACGATACGTTTTTTGGGCGTTCAGCCAACGGTTGAGCAGTCGGTCGCGCACTGTAGAGGCCAGCGCCATATAGCAGTCATTGGGCGTAGCTGTATCAGGCGTTTTGCCTTGAAGGTAAAACAGGTTATCCAGGAAAGCCCTTTTGATGGTTTCGAGTTCAATGCCGGTGCGATCGTCCTCTACGCGAATGGTCTCAGCCATGTATATGGGTATTAAGCCCCATAAAGTTAATTGAAATGAGCGATGCCTCTGCAAGATAAAGAACCGTGTTTAACCTGCTCAAAATCATTTCTTATTGTGATCAGGGCCCTTTGTAACAATAGTTACTGTGAGAGGTATGGCAATTCCATTAGGTTTGCCACCTCAAATCAGAAAGACATCCATTATGATGACCATTATCGATGTAAGGACTCCGGGAGAGTTTATGAACGGAAATGTTGAAGGGAGTATTAATATTCCCCTCCATACCATACCTGCCAAGGTGGAGGAGATCAGGACTATGAAAGGAAAGATCGTCCTTTGCTGCGCCAGTGGGGGAAGGAGCTATCAAGCTACCATGTTTCTTAAGAACCAGGGGATAGACTGCGAAAACGGTGGAAGCTGGCATGCCCTCACAAGATAACCTGAAGAAGGAAGTCGCCTCTCATGTGCGGAGGGACGGTTGGTTTTTAGCTCTTCAGGTCAGAGTGATCAGCGGCTGGACTTTCACCAGATTCCTTTATGCAGGAATGGGTCTGTACATGGTTGTTCAGTCCTCCCTGCACCGGCAATGGCTCGGCGTATTTGTCGGAACTTACTTTGCTTCCATGGGACTTTTTTCCTGGGGTTGCGCCTCGGGGAATTGCTTTGGCGGCAACTGCGAAATTCCTGACAGGACAGAAAAGAAGAGTTCAAACTAGGGACGAGTACCCACGAGTCTCACCACCGAGGCAAGCCCCTTATGGAAGGGCCCCTCGTCAAGAACTGTCTCTACTATAGAATTCACTTTAAGGTGGAGCCCCTTGAACTCTTCCGACAATAACTCCGGGGTGCACAGGTAGTCCGGGTCTTTGGGTCCACCGGAATTCAACACCAGTTGACGAGGTGTGTAAGCCTCGAATATGAGCGTGCCGCCAGGCTTCAGCGCTTGAATGCACTTTTGATGGAATTCCTTGCGCAGGCGGGAATTCATGTGAGCAAAAATAAGCGCTATGGCATCGTAGAAGGTTTGCTTCAACGTGACGGTGGCAAAGTCTGCGATTTGATAATCCACTGTAAGCCTGAGCTTTTCTGCCCGGGCCAATGTCTTCTTTCTGCCTGCTTCACTAAAGTCAAACGCTTCCACTTTCCATCCTTTCTGTGCCGCGTAGATCGAGTTTCGTCCTTCGCCGTCTGCCGGGAGCAGGATCCTGCCGGGTGTCAGCAAGTCAAGTTGTTGTTTGAAGAAGGCGTTCGGCAATTCGCCGTAGACGGTCGAATTGGAATTATATCGTTCATCCCAGAATTTACGGTCAGGATGAATGTGCGTATCGTCGGTCATAAGGATAATCAGACCACAATTTACTCGGTTGATCTGATTTCCTGTTTGATAATCGGTGAATAGCTGATGACAAAAGTTGCCCAGACGGGCAATGTTGTTTATTCCCCTACTTTCTCACAGATACAGGTTTGAAAAGGATGTGCCAGATGCCCCGGAGCTCACCCTCCCTGAAATTAAATGCCTGGTCGTCTGGATATTTCTCACGAATGGCGATCAAAGTAGCGGGTTGGATGTCCACCTGGGGTTGCCCATGGCAATTGATGCACAATGCCTGCATCCGGATGGGTTTGAAATAATGGACGAGGTGATTCTTCTCGTCCCTGATGACAACAGGCTGTACGTCGCCGCTAGCCTCGATTTCAGTCTTCATCTTCTTAAAGATGTATAGTTCCAGGCTGTCGGGTCGGTTGGCAACATTTCTGTATCGGGGAGAGGCTCTTTTGACTGTCACAGAATCCGCAAATTGATTCGTAAGGGAAATGACGCTTGTATGACAGAGGTCAATTGCGCCTTCAGCGCCATGTTTGCTGAGCGCGTCCAGCAGCGAATTCCTGAGGGTGTCGAAAGTGGCTTGACTTATTTTGTCTCCGGCTTTTCTGTAAAGAGAATCAGCCCAGAGTTCGGGCAGACTGTCCCTTCGTTGTGTGCAGCTGAATAGTGTGACGGTGAGGAGCAAGGTGAACGTTAAGGAGGCAATTGATTTCATTTTATTCAGTCATTTGAATTCTGGTCCTGTCCTCTTCATGATTGTACTCCTGTATCAACTTTTTGAAGAAAACAATGCTATGCTCAAGGTTCTTTTTTGCTCGCTCGCTGATCGGTTTGCCAAGATCCCATCGTACTCCCTGGATGGCTAGTAAGAAGGCTTCAGGGCAGTGATCATACAGGTCATCACAGATCCAAAGAATGGCTGAGGGATCAAGGCGGTGGGTGGTAATGGAAAAGTTCTTTTCAGGCCGCAACAGCTTGAATGAGATTCCATCGATAATGTTTTCACGGGTGGCATCAACGAAGATGACCCGCTCATAATGACTTATCAATTCAGCATCTTCCACCTGGAGCTGATAACGGTATTCGATATCGAAGGGGCATTCATGCCGGATTCTTTCAATGAATGCCCAGCCGAGGCCGTCGTCTCCTCGCGTGTTGTTGCCTATGCCGATGATCAGTATTTTATGATCCATGGTTGATTTTCTCTTCTACCAGTTTCCCGTTGTGGTCAAAGAGCTGCACCTGAAGTGCCATTTGTCCGATAGCCTGCGTGGCGCAGCTTAGGCATGGGTCGTAGGCCCTGATGGCGACTTCTACCTGGTTCAGCATGCCGTCGGTAATGGTGCCCTGCCGACTGATTACATGGTTGGCCACCCATTTGACAGCCTGGTTCATGGCATCATTGTTATGTGTCGTAGAAACGATAAGGTTGCAGCGTGTGATCATTCCCTTTTCATCCACCTGGTAATGGTGTGTAAGCGTTCCCCTCGGGGCTTCAATAATACCGATCCCCTCCAGGCGGGGCTTGCCTTCACGAACGAGATCATTGCTCATAATCTCGTCATCCTGCAGCAACTCCTTCATTACTTCGGCACAATGGAGCATTTCGATAAGACGGGCCCAATGTGAGTACAATGTGCTATTATTGACTTTGCGGCCTGTAAATGCGATCATCTCCTGTCTCTCTTTCTCTGCGAGCGGAGTTGAAATGGCATTACAAATGTTGATTCTGGCGAGCGGGCCAACCCTGTTCCAACCCTTTTCCCTCCCGATTTCTTTCAGGTAGGGGAATTTCATATAAGACCAGCGTTCAACTGCTTCGGAGAAATATTTTTGGTAATCATTGGTCGAAACATCCGGGAGCGTCACATCGCCATCTGCGTTAATGGCACGCAGCTTGCCGTGATATAATTCCATATTTCCAGAATCGTCGACCATACCCAGATGTCCCGAAGGGAACGCAGCAAACGAGTCCATCAACTGACGGTTCTTCTCATGATAGCCCTTCATGAAGTTGATGATCTCTTTCGACCAATCGATCATGGTATAGATAGGAGGGATGTCCTTTCCGCTCAGAAAATACTCCCTTTCATCCGGGAAGAAAGTCTTCTGCATGCCACCGGGTACGGCTGCCACGCCGTGAATGCGTTTGCCTGCAAGTGCTTTTATGATCTCTTGTCCGAACTTTCTCATGATGATCCCCTTGCGTGCCAGTTCCTTGTCGGCCATGGCAACCGCAAAGACATTTCTCTTCTCCACGGGGGCATCCACACCGAAGAGCAGATCCGGTGAAGCGAGATAGAAGAAGTGGAGGGCGTGAGACTGAAATATTTGCCCATAGTGGAGCAGTCTGCGGAGCTTCTGAGCAGCCGGCGACAGTCCTTCCGGATCGATCCCTACCAGCTGATCGATTGCTTTGGCAGCGGCAAGGTGATGGCTCACGGGGCAAATACCACACAGACGCTGAACCAGCACAGGTGCCTCCCAATATGGGTGGCCCTGAATGAATCGTTCGAATCCCCTGAACTCAACAATGTGAAAGAATGAATCTTCAACGTTGCCGTATTCGTCGAGGTGGATGGTGACACGTCCGTGACCTTCTACACGGGTGACCGGGTCAATGGTTATTTTCCTTTTCATGTTAGTCATACTTGAACTCGGAATACAAAACCGAGAGATCTTCGCCCCAAAGCAGCCCTCTGATCACTTTCCATATATGATTGGCAGATGGCGGGCATCCGGGGATGGTGTAATCGACTTTGACAATTTCGTGACATGCATAAACCCTGTCCAGGATCTTCGGAAGATCTTCGTGATAGGGAACGATGTCAGCACCAGGTACACTGGTCACGCTGTTGAGGTAGGCTTCGTCGAGGCACTCACTCAAGGGAACTGTATTGCGCATGGACGGAAGGCCACCCCACACAGCACATTCGCCAACAACCACCAGGATGTCACACATTTCCCTGAACTTCCTGAGCGTTTCGATATTCTCGTCATTGCAGCAACCGCCTTCCACAAGTCCGAGGTGGCAACGCCTCGTGAAATTCTTGATGTCAGTGAGCGGTGACTTGTTGAAAGAAACAAGGTCAACGACATCGAGGATATCAGTGTCGATGTCCAGCAGTGACATATGGCACCCAAAGCAGCCGGCGAGAGAGACTGTTGCAATAGTCTTCTTCTCGAAGTTGGCAACCGAAGGCTTGTCTGCCACTTTCTTGGCAAAATGACTTTGCGAAGATTTCAGGTCAAATGCGCGGTCACCAAAAGGCTTGGTGAAGCTTTTGCCGCGGACGATGATGGCACCGGTGGGGCAAATCTTCATCGCGTTCTCTGCCTCTGCTTCGTTGAGCTTCGCCTCCTGGGTATAGTCAATTCCGATGAAGGTTTCATTTCCACGGTTGACTGAAGTAAACACACGCTTTCCGTCTGCAGTCATCACCTCTTCGATGCACCGCTTGCATTTGATGCAGCGGTTGTGCTCCATCACCATTCTTTTTGGCCGATAGTCGATGATCCTGTCTTTGAACAAATGCGGGAATCGTGAGGTAGTGATCCCCAGTTCATAGCCCATGTGCTGAAGGTCGCAATTCCCGCTTTTCTCGCAGGCGGGGCAGAAGTGATTGCCTTCAGCAAACATCATCTCTACCAATGCCTTTCGCATATCCACCAGTTCGGGTGTGTTCACTTCGACTTTGAGCCCCTCTTTCACATATTCAGTGCAAGCCGGATTGTAGCGGCCATTGATCTTGCAAGTGCAGGTACGGCAAGTACCCAGGGGCGGATCAATGTGTTTGAAATAGCACAGGGATGGAATGAATACTCCGTTCTCTTTGGCGGCGTCAACAAGGTTGGTACCCTCTTCTGCCTTATAGGCTTTTCCATCCATCCAAAAGGTGCAGGTTGCCATAGTTCAAGGTTTATAGCGTTCGTATTCGGATATAGCTGCCTCATGATCAAATGCACGGAACTGGCTGTTGTCATTCTTGCCGAACCGTGCCTGGAAATAGTCGGCAAATTTGTCCAACGTCTGCGTTATGGAGTTGGTGGCGGTCTTTCCAAGGCCACAGCGGCTGGTCATCTTCATGATTCTTCCCCAGCTTTTGAGTTCATCAAGATCACTATGATCAGCAAGGCCGTTCTCCAGCCTTTCAAGTTTGCGTTCCAGAATGAAGTTGCCCGCCCTGCAGGGGGTGCACACACCACAGGATTCGTGTTTGAAGAACCTGCAGAAATTAAGCAAGATGTGAACCAGGTCACGCTGGCTGTTGAAGATCATGAATGAGCCTCCGCATCGAATATCTTTTTCGGCCAGCAGATCGAGCATGGATATACGACGGAATTTTTCTTTTACGGAAATGCATTCACCCGAGGGACCGCTCACCTGGATGTAGAACGGATCTTCCGCACCGCATTTATCCAGGAGATCGGAAACCGTTGTTCCCCATTCTATTTCATAGATGCCGGGAAGCTTGCAATCGCCCGATACACTTATGAGCTTGGTGCCCGGCGAGCCAGGAATTCCCCGGCGCAGATAGGAATCCAAACCGAGTTCAAAAAGCCGGCATGCGGCTGCGAAGGTCTCCACATTATTGACTACTGTCGGAGCTTGCAGATATCCCTTCTCCACGGGGTAATACCATTTTGTGCGTGGTTCTCCGCGCTTGCCTTCCATCGATTCGAGCAACGCAGTTTCTTCTCCGCATACATATGCCCCGGCGCCCAGTTCTACCCTCACATCGAAATTGAATCCCTGAATGCCGCCTGCATTTTTTCCCAACAGACCTGATTTCTTCCTCAGGAGAATTTCGTCCTCCAGGCCTTTCAACAGCCACCTGTACTCTCCACGCAAATAGATGATGCCGTATGCTGCTCCTACGGTATAACCTGCAATTGTCATTCCTTCAATAACACTACCTGGTTCCCGCTGCAGGAGTACACGGTCCTTGAAGGTTCCAGGTTCGCCTTCATCCGCATTGCAGATGACGAACTTGTAGTCTGCTGCGTAGCCCATGCAGGCCTGCCATTTTTTCCAAGTGGGAAAGAAGGCTCCGCCTCGTCCGCTTAGCTCTGAAATTCTAAGCTGCTCGAGAACACCTTCAGGCTTTATGGCTGATACGGCATGCAGTGCTTCACCCGGCTTGTGTGGCGCAAAGAAAATAGTGCGTTCGTCCGCAGGCATGAAGCGAATGTTTTCCTGCGGTTTGTCGCAAATGTCTTCAGCAGCGGCACCTTGCTTCAACCTTTGAATGATTTCCCGAACCTTAACCGCGTTCAGGTGTGTAAACGGGCAAAAGTCAATAAGTGCGGCCGGCTGCTGATCGCTCAGACCAATGCAGGGTGTATTGTATAACCCAAATGTGCCGGTTGCATCGGTTGAATTGAGCCTTGCACCAGTTTCCTTTTCAAAAGCACTCAGGATACGGTCATGACCTTTTAATTCACTGATGATACTGTTGTCAAGATAGATTGTATGCTGCCCTGAGTAGGCGCGGCGGAAAAAGTGATAGAAAGTAGCCACGCCTTCCGCCTCTACGTCGGAGAGGTGGTAACGGGTGGCGAGTTTGGTGATGGCCTCATCTGAGATGAAGCGTTCTCTAAGTTGAATTTCCCACAAATCCCCGAGTAATCCTGAACGTTCGGGCTCCACAGGAAAATGTGCGATTTTGGGCACGTAGGCAGCCATAGTGAGCCATGTTTAGTGCTCATAAGTTTGCTCACAAATGGCTAAAAAGGAATGACGGAAATCCTCCGCGGCCTATGACTTTGGATTGATTATTAGAATTCTGTTTCGCAACTAATCCGAAGCTCTTCTGCAGGCCTTCCCGGACTGAATCAGATGGGGCGGAATTGGAAAACAACAATTTCCATGAAAAATCACTGATTTTCTTCATCTCAGGAATCTCGCCCCGCATGACCCAAGACATAGCATGTAAGTCGGCCACATTTGAGATTTGTTGTATGCTCGAAGAACTCGTCAGGGATGGGACCCGGTTGTTGGGAATAATTGTCGATGCCGCCGCGGCTTTGATTATAGCTCATGCCGTTATGCGGGCCATGGTAAATTATACGCGTATCATTGTGAAACACGAGACGGACAAACTGGAAGTCCGGCTCGACCTGGGAAAGTCTCTCGCCCTGGCACTCGAATTTCTTCTGGCTGCCGATATCCTCAGAACTGCCGTTGCGCCAAACTGGGATGACATCGGCAAGCTTGCCGCCATTGCGGCACTAAGAACCCTGCTCAACTATTTCCTTGAACGGGAGTTGAAGCACGTGTAGATGGTATAATGATTGAGATGGAGGGGTTCCGGAATAAAATCCCTTTACAACCAAATCTGCACCGTTAATAACATAGCACCAGCCCCGTGCTTTGTCGAGTTGGTACAATGTTATATTTGGCCCCAAATTGCAAACCTGTAATACAAATTACAGCGCTTGCGGCCACCTAATGAAGACCTTGCTGATTTTTCTACTGTGCTTTTCCACAATGACTTTTGCCCAAAATCAGCCTGGAACGCAACTGCATATCAAGAAGGCAAAAGGCCCCATAATTATTGACGGAAAACTTGATGAACCGGAATGGGCGGAAGCAGATGTGGCGGGAAATTGGTTCCTGAATTATCCCGTAGATACGGCGCGAGCACCATTTCAAACTGAGGCCAGGTTAACCTTTAACGATCATTTTCTTTATGTGTCACTGATTTGTCAGGACGATAGTACCCGCGACCTGATAAATTCCCTCCGGAGGGATTTTGACTACGAGCGCAACGACAATGTTGGTATTACGCTGGGTCCATACAACGACAGGATCAACGGGTTCTTTTTTGTCCTGACGCCCAAAGGCGTGCAAATGGAAGGAACTATTGCCGGTGGCGGGATAGTTCCGGCCGGCAGCACAGGTGAGGAGATATTCAATGCATACTGGGATAACAAATGGTACTCAAAAGTCATTCGCCACAAAGACAGATGGATAGTGGAGGTAGCGATTCCATTCAAAAGTTTCAGGTACAAGAGCGGGCTCAAGGAATGGAACATAGCTTTTGACAGGAATGACAAGAAAAGGAATTACAAATCCGCATGGATCCGCACGCCGATTCAGTTTAATACCGGAGCCTTTGCTTTTTCGGGTCAATTGGTCTGGGACGATCCTGTGCCGCCGGCGCGGACAAACATATCCTTCATTCCTTTTGTAACGGCCAATACTTCGCAGGACAGCGAATCGAACCCTGTTCAAAAATCTTCGGACATGCAAGCCGGATTTGATGCCAAGGTCGCGGTCACCCCCTCACTAAACCTTGATCTTACAGCCAATCCTGACTTTTCCCAGGTGGAAGTGGATCAACAGGTCATTAACCTGACCCGCTTTGAATTCAAGTTCCCCGAACGAAGGACGTTCTTTCTTGAAAATAGCGACTTGTTTGACCGCGCTGGTTTTCCGGAGGCGCGCATTTTCTTCTCCAGAAGAATAGGGTTGATACGCGATTCCAGCGGACTTTATAAACGGGTTCCTATAGCCTACGGAGCCCGTCTGAGCGGTTCGCTCAGTCGAAAATGGAGAATGAGCGTGTTGAACATGCAGACCAAGGAAAAGATAGACGCGGGCCTTCCCGCACAGAATTTTGCCGTTGCCACTGTACAACGCAATTTCTGGAGGCAATCCAATTTCTCCGTCACGTTCGTCAACAAACAAAGCCTCGGAGTAGATCCCTCTGACTCCGCAAAGTACTACCATGAAAGTATCTTCAAGCCTGTCACAGAGAACGGCAAGACCTATCTGAAGGCAAATACATATAACCGGGTGATAGACGCAGATTTGGAACTATTGAGCGCAGACAATAAGTGGTACGGCTCCGGATTTGCGGCCAGATCCTTTGACGATTTCAATCATACAGAAACAGGCTCCTACGGAGGGTATGCCCAGTATGCTGTCAAGAAGGTTAACGTCCAGCTGAGCCATTCTTACATAGGAAAGAATTTCAATGCTGAAGCAGGCTACGTTCCCAGTCACAACGTGTATCCCGGGCAGTTCAATTACAGCGGTTCAGTTACCTACCGTGCTTATCCTGCCGGTTCGTTCATTGTATACCACGGCCCTGGATTGGTGGCAAGTCAGACCTATATTCCCGGCGGCACCCTTACCGATCGCAGCCTGACACTGAACTACTCATTTAGTTTCTTGAATACTGCCATGCTTACTTTCAGCACAACGGGCATTTTTCAGCAGATGACGAACGAATTCAACCCGGTTGACCCGACGCAGTTCATTACGTTCAAGCCCGGCGAGCAATATTCCTGGAAAATTGTGACAGGCATGTTTCAGAGCAATTCCAGGCATAAATTGAACTACACAGTGCAAAGCACCTATGGGGGGTTCTACAATGGAACAAACTTCAATGCCAATGGACAGATCAATTTCAGGTACCAGCCTTATGGAAATGTTTCACTTCGTTTTGACTATAACGACGTCAGGCTTCCCAGTGGATACGGACAGGAGAAGCTGTTCCTGATCGGCCCTCGCGTTGACCTGACGTTTACGGACAAACTGTTCCTCACCACCTACGTTCAGTATAACAACCGGATTGATAATGTGAACATCAATGCCAGGTTTCAGTGGAGGTATCAACCGGCATCTGACCTGTTCATTGTGTACACTGAGAATTATCTTCCGGAAACCATGGCCAGCAAGAACAGGGCCCTGGTGTTAAAACTTACGTACTGGTTGAATCTCTAAATGCATTTCAATCAAACAGGAGTGTACCAAATGCAGCAAGATCATGGAAGCTTGGTCCGGTAAGCTGCCAACTCCATGAAGTGGAATTCTCGTCGTAATCAATCCTGTAGAAGTTAGCCCTCCAGGTTGTCCCTTTTTGAGGTGGGACGTTTGGCAATGGCTTAAGAAGAGCATAGGGAATGAAGAAGGCGGCAGTCCAGGACCGGTTGGAATATATTGTTGTTTCATGTTTGGTCTTCCTTTCTCCGTCATAATGCCATGGCAGCCATCCCAGGAATTTGCCGTTGTAATTGGGGACGAGAATGGGCAGTTCGTAATTGCGAGGTGAAAGTTCATACTCGAAGTACACCGTTGAGGAAGGCTCCGGCCAGAAAAATGCTTCAACCACATCCTCGTTGTACAAATCTGCAAAGTTCTCTTTGATGGTGGACGTTATACGTTTATCCTCAGAGAAGAACAGACAATAAACCCCTTTGGCAGAGTACAGAAGCTTGAACTTTGTCTGATATAATGCAGAACCTTCACGCCGTGGCATGTCAATCCAAACCGCTTCCTTCCAGAACGCAGCGCTTGTGTCTGCCCGCAAGGAATGATCTTCTGTGTACTGCACCTTTAAGACCGCCGTGTCACCGGTTTGGGCGGCGACTGATGTGCTGAGCAGGAGAAAAAACAGGGAGATGGAATATTGCATATCTTGAGTATGGATCTTAACAATTTAATAAACTATCCACCGACCTGTTATGAAAATCCTCATGAATATGCTGCTGGCCTGTTGCCTTACGTTTGCAGCAGTGGCCCAGGACCAGCCCATCCGCATCATTATGTTCGGGGCTCATCCGGATGACTGTGATCTTGGAGGCGGCGGAACCGCTATCCTCTTTTCGAAACTTGGGCACAAAGTGAAGTTTGTGTCGGTTACGAATGGTGATGCCGGTCATCAGTCCCAGGGCGGAGGCGCGTTGGCCAAGCGAAGAATGGCGGAGGCTAAAGAAGCCGGCAAGAGATTTGGAGTGGAATACGACGTACTGGACAACCACGATGGCGAATTGACGCCAACGTTGACTGTCAGGCTTCAGATTATTCGCAAAATTAGAGAGTGGAACGCGGATGTTGTGATAGCTCCACGTCCTAACGACTACCACCCTGATCACCGATACACCGGGGTTTTGTTGCAGGACGCTGCCTATATGGTTGCTGTGCCGAATGTGGCTCCGGATACACCACCATTAAAAAAGAATCCTGTGTTCTTATATTTCAGCGATCACTTTCAGAAACCGAATCCATTCTCACCTGACATCGCCATTGACATCAGTTCTGTTTTTGATCAGAAAGTTCATGCCCTGGATGCACATGAGTCGCAGTTCTATGAATGGCTTCCCTGGATCGGTGGCTATCTGGATCAGGTCCCTGTAAAACCGGAGGATCGCCTGAAATGGCTGTCGGGAAGAGAGGCGTCCAATGTTTCACCTGCAACGCTGAAGTCTCTTGAGAAATGGTATGGGAAGGATGCCGCTTCCAAAGTGAAGGTGGCTGAAGCATTTGAAATATGTGAGTACGGTACCCAACCGGACGAAGGCGCGATCAGGAAACTGTTTCCCATGCTGAGAAAACCCTGATCGTCAGAGGGCTTTGATCTTGATGTTCCTGAAATACACAGGTGCACCATGATCTTGCAGAGAAATCGAACCGATTTTTGACTGGTTCCATTGAGGGTAATCCACCCACTTGGATTTCTTGAATCGCTCCTGATATTCCGGGGAGTCTTCCTGGAACTCGACGACTTTCACGCCGTTCAGCCAGTGTTCCACATGCCCGTTATTGTAGATGATCCTGACGCTGTTCCATTGGCCAGGAGGGTTCAGTTTCCGGTCGGCAGATGCAGGAAACATGTCATAGTTGCTTCCAGCCCGTTGCGCATCAGTAATCTTACCAGCATACCCTTCATCGTCCAGCACCTGGCATTCAGGTCCTGATTCGTAGTCGTGTTTCAGTTCGGGCTTCTCCACAACGTGGTAGAGGATACCACTGTTTCCATTGGGAGACAATTTCCATTCCAATGACAATTCAAAGTTGCCGTACTGCTTTATGGTCATCAATGATCCGCCCGACGCTTTAGAGCCTTCGCCAAGTCCTTCGCCATTGCACATGATGGTGCTGTCCTTCACACTCCAAAGCGGTCCGATCGTATCACTGTTGTAACGTTTCCATCCGTCCAGGGTGCTTCCATCAAAAAGCAATTCCCATCCTGAAGCCTTTTCTTCCTCTGAAAGGGTGTTGAGCTTTGCAGTGCCGTTATTTTCACCTGTGGTTGCTGATTTCTGGCATGACAACATGGTGGTCAGGACCACAATCAGCATCAGGCGAAATAACTGTTTCATGGGTGCGTTTTGATTTGTTAAGTGATGTATTAAAGATTACCTCTTTTCAGCTCTTCGACAGCATGATTTGCCGCTCTTGCAGTAATGGCCATAAAGGTAAGTGAAGGATTCTGATTTCCCACAGAGGTCATGCAGGCTCCGTCGGTGACGAACACGTTCTTGCAGGCATGCAGCTGATTCCAGCCGTTCAGCATGGATGTCCTGGGGTCCTTACCCATCCGGCATCCACCCATTTCATGAATGTCGAGTCCTGGCGCCTGGTGATTGTCGTTTGACTGGATGTCTTTACAGCCGGCCTTGTCCAGCATATCGGCACTTTGTTCAATAAAGTGTTTGGTCATCTTGTCATCGTTCTCAGTGTATCCCACGGAGGTGATGATTTGAGGAATGCCCCATTCATCTTTCTGATCTTTACTCAAACGGACGTGGTTGTCATACACTGGAATGGTCTCGCCCTGCATGCCAAAACTGATCCTCCAAGGTCCGGGCTCCTGAACCTCTTTTTTCCAATCGGTGCCGATCTTGTCTGAGTGGCGCCACCATCCTTCACGGTAGGCACCAAAGTAAGACATGTATCCACGAAGAAATGGACTATCCTGTTTCTGCACATTCGTGTATGCAGGAATGAATACCTGGGTCGGTCGGCGGCCAGAGTAGTATTGATCCTCAAAACCGTCAAAGGAAGCAGTCAATGAGCCGCGATAGTTGTGAAAGGCAAGGTAGTGACCCAATGTGCCGCTGTCATTTCCGATGCCATTGGGAAACCGGTTCGTGACAGAGTTCAGCAGTATCAGGTTGGTGTTGATGGTGGACGCATTGACAAAAATTACACGCGCTTTGAATTCCAGCTCTTCCTTAGTCACTGCATCGATGACTCTTACTCCAGCTGCCTTGTTGGTTTTATCATCATACAGGATAGAATGCACAACAGAAAAGGGTCGGAGGGTGAGGTTGCCGGTCTTCCTTGCCCATGGCAGGGTTGATGAGTTGGAACTGAAATACCCGCCGAAGGGACAACCCCTTTCGCAAAGTGTGCGTGCCTGACACTGATTTCTGCCTTGCTGCAAATGTATGTCATTCGGTTTGGTAAGATGGGCACATCGCCCTATGATGGCATGGCGTCCCGGAAAGTTGGACTGAATCTGCTTGCTGATATGATCTTCCACACAATTCATTTCCCATGCCGGCAACACTTCGCTGTCAGGAAGGTTGTCGATGCCATCGCGATTGCCGCTAATGCCGACAAATTTTTCAACGTAGGAATACCAAGGTTCAAGATCATTGTATCGGATAGGCCAGTCCACCGCGAACCCATCTCTGGCCGGTGCCTCAAACTCGTAACGGCTCCAACGTTGCGTTTGTCTTGCCCACAACAAGGATTTGCCGCCCTCCTGGTAACCTCGAATCCAATCGAAAGGTTTTTCCTGAATGTATGGGTGCTCCTGATCCTTGACAAAGAAGTGTTTCGTGGTATCGTTGAAGGCATAGCATCGCCCTACTACCGGATTCGCTTCCTCAACGGCAAATGGTAGCCTCGTGCGTAAGGGGAATTCCCATGGGTGCAGATTTGCGGTTGGATAGTCCTTCAAATGGGTAACCGCGCGGCCCCTTTCCAGAACGAGGGTCTTTAGTCCCTTCTCACATAATTCCTTTGCAGCCCACCCACCGCTGATACCTGAACCAATGATGATAGCGTCATATGCTGATTCTGCTTTTGCTGTTTGATTCATGGACATTCAAATCAAAAGATACTTAAAAAAGGAAGCGGTTGTCAAATTCAATTGTGAGTGACTCGGAGTGTGGAAAAGGTCAATTCTGGCAATTTATTCCTAACTTAATCATGCCTAAACCAACACCATGTCTGATGACCCCAAAAATTCTTACCAGGGGCGGAAACCTGCCGGGATGAGCACGCTTTATGTTTTTCTGGAAAAGGGAGAACTGGTGCTTATAGCGGTCCTTGTGTTTTTATTGATCGCGCACCGGATGGGTTATGAAACGGCTAAATCAGTACAAATTGTTTTTATGTCCCTCGCTGCCGTTTACTTTCTCATGGCTTACAGGCCACCGGTGGCACAAGGCGACACTGCGCCTGACAAGAAGGGTTTCGCAGAACTTCTGTTTCTTACCATTCTTCCCAAGATGGGTTGGATTGCATGTTCTGTTCTGGTTATCGGCGTCATGTTTCGCCTGCTTCATCTGCCAGGGGCAGCAGAAATGATGACGATCGGAACAGTAGCCGGTCTGGTCCCGATCGGGATTATCGGAATGGGACTCGTCCAGGGGAGTGACGGGGCAAGAGTATTCCTGCCCTTGCTGATCAGGCTGATTGCGCTTGATGCGATCTGCGTTTACTACCTCTTGTTTCAGACCAGTTAGTCCGGCTGATTAGCCATTCTTAGTCTATGACTTATAAATAATACAATCGACGGAATAACTTCGCGTCACTTTTTGTCTAATGGACAAAAAGACAATTATGAAAAAGTCAGGAATGTTATGGGGTTTGCTGTTGTTCTCCATGGCGATGGTATACCAGGTAAATGTGCAGGCGCAAAAACACATGGGTCATGATCAAAGAGATTTCAGGGGTAGGGGACATTCACGCGAGCAAGGGTCGAAGGACAGGAGTTTTGCATCACATGTATACCGTGTTACGGATGCTGACAGCCTGCAGCGCGTGAAGATGAAACCATCAGTAGACAAGGCATCAGCCAGACTGGAGGTTTTGAGGGAACGTTTCAGGAAACAGGAGAAGCAGGTACTCGATTCCCTTGGCATAAAAATCAAACCGGTCCTCAAAGATGAGCAATGGCAGGAGTGGAATGATTTTGTCTATCACCGCGCGCGATCTCGTGGGATGAAGTAATTCCATGGGGTCATTTCTTCCCGGAGGCATTGCATGGGTAAATGTGATGCCTCTTTCTTTTCCACATTCGGATCATTAGGAGTTATTCGCGAAATTTTCGGCCATGAGTTCAGCAATAAAGTCTTTGAAGTCGCTGGGGTTCCCCTGGATAACGCAGGATCCATTCCTGTTTTGTGTCCACCATGTCGACCACTATCCTGCCGGGAACGAAAACATGGGCCCATCTGCATCATTGACTGGGCGTAATATTGGCCAGGACTTTGATGCAAGTCAGCGCTGGCGAATGTATCATGGTCACAAGGTGCCGGGTTTTCCTGCTCACCCGCACAGGGGTTTTGAGACGGTTACCGTGGCCGCCAAAGGGTTCATTGATCATTCTGATTCTTTGGGTGCGGCCGGCAGATTTGGTGAAGGTGATGTGCAGTGGATGACAGCCGGGGGCGGAGTTCAGCATTGTGAGATGTTCCCGTTGCTGAAGAAAGATGCTGACAATCCGTTGGAGTTATTTCAGATTTGGCTGAACCTTCCCAAATCAAAAAAGATGGCAAGGCCGTACTTTTCCATGCTTTGGGCTGATAAGATTCCCAGTCATGTAACGGAGGGCGCCGATAAAGATAAAACAACGGTACGCATTATTGCGGGCAGCATAGGTAAACTGAGAGCGCCAGATCCTGCACCTGACTCATGGGCTGCCGATCCTTCCCACGAAGTGGCGATCTGGACTATCAAAATGGAGCCGGGCTCGGCATGGGAAATTCCGGCGGCTTCTCCGAACGTCAACAGGTCTCTCTACTTCTATGAAGGTGAATCGGTCATTGTCGATGATCAAACTTTGAATCGGCCTTCAGCCATTGAGTTGGTGCCTGATGTGCCTGTAACATTGAAGAACGGCAACGTTCCCTCATCTTTTCTTTTGCTACAGGGTGTCCCGATCGGAGAACCAGTCGTGCAATATGGACCCTTTGTGATGAATTCACAGTCAGAGATTCAACAGGCTATGAGGGAGTATCAGCAGACTGAATTTGGGGGATGGCCGTGGTCCAGTTATGAGCATGTCCATGCAAGGGAACGATCCAGGTTTGCGAGGTACCCCGACGGAAGAGAAGAAGTAAAAGAGTTATAGGTACGGTGGAGAAGGTTGACAAACTTCAGCAGTATGCTGCGATTTAGCGGTATAATAATTTTTTTCACTTGCCTTTGTGGTGGTGAAAGTTTTGCCCAAAGCCCATTAGAGCCAATGAAATGGTTATTGGGCGAGTGGAAGGGTGAAGGTACTGGCCAACCTGGCCAGGGTGAAGGAGGTTTCACGCTGGAAACTTCACTTGATGGTAAAGTTCTTGTAAGAAAGAACCGCTCCTCTTATCCGGCTAAAGATAACAAGCCGGCTTTTGTACACGATGATATTATGATTGTCTTCCCTGAGGCAAATCAATTGAAATCTATGTATTGGGATAACGAGGGACATCTCATCCGGTATTCAGTTGCTGCATCGGAAAGCAAAATTGTTCTGTTGAGTGATCCCGTGCCCAATGCCCCTCAGTTCAGGCTTACATACGATAAGCTTGACGAACGGACTGTGAATGTATTATTTGATATGTCTCGGGATGGTGAGAAGTTCGTCAATTACACAACGGGTAAATGCAGAAAGGTCAGATGATTATCACGACCTGAATAGGTTAGGCAGCAACCAGCCAGCCTCCCTTTTGTAAGTCTGAAAGTCAGGATAACGTGACAGTGATTTGTCTTTTCTGATCATATTGGGAATGAATACAGCAAAAAAGAAGGCACCTATTCCGATAAATCCCATCCAGCTGCCGGAGAGAAGAGCAAAGCCAAGGTATATCATCAATTCTCCAAGGTAGTTGGTGTTCCTGCATCGTCTGAAGAATCCTTCTGTGATAAGCCCGGTTTTGTATTTAAGTGTAAAGTACTTTTGTGTATCGCTTCCGAAATGGAGCATGACACCAAAAATATTTAAGCCCACAGCCGCAGCGATAACGTAGTTATCCGGCGTCAGATGGCGGCTAATCAGCAAAAAGGGTGCAATCCAGTACAAACCCAGGGAAAAGAAAGCCAACAGCGCAAAAGGGATCGAAACCAATTCTTCCCACTGCTTATCAGGGAATATTTCTCCCTTGAGAATCCATAATATGCCATAACTTCCATGCAGAGAAAGGTAAATCCAGGCGGATATGGAGAAATTATCGTAATAGTACATCAGTAAAAGCACAACCGCGAAGGTCATCCCTTTGTGTAGATTGATGGGATATTTGAGTCTCATGAACACAAAGCTAGTTCCTCAAGCGGAATTTTTCCGGGTCTTGTTTTGACCGAAAAGTAAAACCGCAGTCAACTTATTCCGTAAATTAGATCATCCTATTTTCCATATGTCGAAAAAACTTACCAAGGGCGAAAAGATGATATTTGGAGTTTGCAGCGGCCTTGCAAACTACTTTGATCTTGACCCTACGATTATGAGAGTAATATTTGTTGTTGCATTCCTGGGATTTGGCATGGGATTGCTCATTTATATCATTCTCGCATTTATCATGCCTGACAAGGCCGCAGCCTAGATTTCATGCTGTTCGCCTTCAGGGCATTAACCATTCTGGCAGTCTGCCTGTCAACCTCTGCCTTTGCAACCATAAGGTATGCGGTTTTAATATCAGCCAATGCGGAATGGAAAGCAGTATTGAGTCAGATCCCGGACGCGGTTCCAAAACCGACTCCATTCGGAGGTGAATTCATAAAACGAATTCAGGGTCACGATGTGCTTTTTTTCCAGGGGGGATGGGGAAAGGTAGCAGCTTCCGCGTCAACCCAGTATGTTATTGATCACTACAACCCTGAAATACTAATCAACCTGGGTACCTGCGGAGGTTTTCATGGGAAGATTTCTGTCAATACAACGGTCCTTGTTAGCAAGACCATCATATACGATATAATGGAAGCGATGGGAGACAGCAAGGAGGCAATTGCAGATTATTCAACTGTTGTAGATACCGGCTGGCTGGGAGCCAGACTTCCTGTGGAAGTTTTGGTGGCGCCTCTTGTTTCAGCAGACCGCGATCTGCTGCCGGAGCAGATTCATTGGCTGACTACGGAATTCAACGCTCCTGCCGGCGATTGGGAATCAGGTGCAATCGCCTATACCGCCGCCAGAAACAAGAAGAAGGTAATCATCCTCAGGACCGTTACTGATATTGTGGATGCCAAAAGCGGAGAGGCTTATGGCAACCTGAATCTATTCCAGGAACGTACAAACCTTGCTATGGCAAAACTCATTCAGGACCTGCCACTGTGGATACAGCATCTTGAGTCGGTCAGGAAATAGGGCTGTGTTTTGTCAAAGTAATGATGACGGTCTTTGAAGTGGGAGTATTGCTCTTGTCAGCAGTGCTGTCAATTGGAACAAGGACGTTGGTCTCGGGGAAGTACGTGGCCGTGCACTCCCGGGGTATACTGAAGGGGACAACAATAAATTTCCTGGCGATTCTTTTTATGCCTCCATGTTGATTGTGCAAATCAACGAGGTCGCCTTTCTTTAGGCCGGATTCGGCAGCATCTTCCTCATTCATAAAAATGACGCGTCTTTCATTATGGATTCCCCGGTACCGGTCATTCAAGCCGTAAATCGTAGTGTTGAACTGATCATGGCTTCTGATCGTCATCATGATGTATTCACCGGATTTTAGCAAATGCTCGTGAGGTGTTGACAAGGTAAATTGCGCCCTGGCATTTTCAGTCCTGAAGGCGCGGTCGCATATTGGATTCCTTAGGTAAAATCCTCCGGGCTGGCGGACCCTCCGGTTATAGTCTTCAAATCCCGTTATTGTTTTTTCAATGGCTTGACGGATCAGATCATAATTATCTTCAAACTTCCTCCAATCCACTTTTGATCGGGAGCCCAGCGTCGCATGAGCAAGCCGGCATACAATGACTGGTTCGCTCAGAAGATCATTTGAAATGGGCGGCAGATTTCCTCTCGACATTTGAACCACACTCATGGAATTCTCACAAGAAACAAATTGCTGAATACCCTGCTGAAAATCAGCATCACTTCGGCCCAGGCAGGGCAGAATCATCGCCTCTGACCCATGAACAAGATGGCTTCGATTCAGTTTGGTGGAGACATGAACCGTTAGCTGACACTTTCTGAGCGCATCGGCAGTGTAATGAGTGTCGGGCGAAGCAGAAAGGAAATTCCCACCCAAGGCAAA
>JBDHXU010000030.1:0-33678 GCA_039810905.1 Cyclobacteriaceae bacterium
AAATCGCCAAATCACCAGATCGGCAAATAGCCTCGTGGACGGTTTCAAATGCTTAACTTCCTCCTCCAAAACCGACCATAAAATGAAAAGGCTGTTAGTAGTAGTTCTTATCCTTACCGGTTGCGGAACCAGTGAGCCACCTCAGTTGAAGGCCTTCTTTACGTCGCACAACATCCCGTCTGCCATCATGGGCAGTACGGACAAGAATGGCAAAATTACCTGGTATGCCTATGGGTCATCCATCTGGGGCGGAAAGGAAACGGTCAGTCCCGACAACATTTACAGGATCTACTCGATGACCAAAGCGATTGCATCGGTGGGAGCCATGCAACTCGTGGAGAAAGGTCAGCTCAGTCTGGATGCACCACTCAACCAACTGATGCCTGAGATGGATTCCATCCCGGTCTTCCAGGGCGATGAACTCGTGCATATGCATGACACCATCACACTAAGACATCTTCTTACACACACTGCCGGCTTCGGCTATACATTTACTTCCAGCAAGCTGGCTGCTTTTCATCCGGACAAGTGGCCTTACAGGGACTATCCAAGATTGTTCAAATCCGGCACTTCATGGCTTTACGGAACTTCGACCGACTGGGTGGGAAGACTCGTTGAGAAAGTCAGCGGCAAGGACCTGGAGACATACTTGCGGGAAAATGTGACCGGTCCTCTGAAGATGAATAGCACATGGTTCAATGTGCCGGAAGAATTGCAGGGCCGTATTGTTTCATTTGGTCAGCGCGACAGCACGAACGGTTTCAAGGAACTCCCCCGAATTCCTGAAAAGCCCGCCACATTTTTCAGCGCTGGAGGAGGGTTATTCTCTTCTCCGGCTGACTACATGCGGTTTCTGCGGTGCATCATGAACAAAGGTGAATTGGACGGCGTACGCATCCTGAAAGCGGAAACAGTGGAGATGATGTTGCAGGATCAATTGCCCGAAAATATCAAACTACAATTCGCTGATTCAACCGACAGGTGGGGACTTGCCTGGGCTATCGAGGCTAACCCGGATGAAAAGATTCGGCCGAAGGGATCCGTGTACTGGGGAGGAGCTGCCAACTCTTACTACACTGTTGATGTGGCCGGCGGCAAGGCGGCAGTCTACTTCAGTAATTTCTTTCCCCTCCAGGATAAGGAAGCCGTTGGATTCTATGAGGAATATCTGAAAGTAGTTTTTGGCAAGTGAAGTTTTGGGGGTTGGTTGAACTTTCTACGTTTCTGGCTTCTCGTTCCACGTTTCTGGTTTTCGCTAACTTGAAACATCCATCACTGGAATCATCGGATTGAATACTATGAAAAGAATATCAGGACATCCATACACCCGAAGGGGCTTTGTCTCGCTTATGGCAGGCATTCCCCTCGTGGGTAAGTTGAATACACTGGCCGCGAAGGCTGCTTCCGGCGGTTTCCCGGCAAAGAGTGAGTTCGAGATCAAAGGTACCTATATCAACGCTGCCTACACCCATCCAATGAGCAAGGGGTGCCGCAATGAAATCAACCAGTTCCTGAATGACCGGATGCTGAACCGCACTAACCCATCCGGATACGATGCCCATGAACGTGCCACGGTGAAGGCCAATTTCTCCAGGCTCATCAACGCAGGTGCCGACGAGATCGCCCTTGTGCCCAGCACCATGGTGGGAGAAAACCTGGTGATCTCGGGACTCTCGCTGCGCGAATCCAAAAGCCGCATCGTCACAGACGCATTTCATTTTCACGGATCATTGCACTTGTATAATCAGCTGGCAAAGGAAGGGCTTGACATCGAAGTGGTGAAGCCCCGCCAGAATATTATCGACCTCAACGACCTTGATGCAGCAATCAAACCTGGCACCAGGCTGGTGGCCCTCTCCCTGGTGTCTTCCACCACAGGGTACCTCCATGACCTGAAAAAAGTTTGCAACCTCGCTCACGCGCGAGGAGCCTACGTGTATGCGGATATCATACAAGCCGCAGGCACCATGCCCATCGATGTGAAAGCGAGTGGTGTGGATTTCTGTGCCACCGCTACGTACAAGTGGCTGATGGGAGACTTTGGTGTTGGGTTTCTGTATGTGAGAAAAGACCGACTGCCTGAAATGAAAAGAACAATGATTGGCTACAGGCAGATAGCCAGTTCATCACAACATTTTCTGCCATTTGAAACACCTGGCAAAAAACCCTTTGAGTCAGAGTCAAAAGAAGACATGAGCGGCCATTTTGAAGTCGGCACCTTTGCCAGCGGCGCAATCGCACCTCTCCATTATTCCCTACCCTACTTTCTGAACGCAGGTCCGGATAAGATTCAGCAGTACCGACAGCCCATGATCGACTACCTGCAGGATGAACTGCCTAAACATGGATTCCTCCCGCTGACGCCTGTCCACTCCCCTTCCCCGATCGTTTGCTTCGCATTCAGGGATGCTGAGAAGTTGCTGAAACCAAAGCTGGATGCGGCCGATATCGACATTTCGGTCTATGAGCACATGATCCGAATATCACCTTCCATCTACAACGATATGGAGGATGTGAAGAAACTGGCCGCGACACTGCGGTCAAAATAACAGAAAGCATCTTTGCAAATAAAAAAGCCGCCAGGGTGCTCCTGCGGCTTTTCGTCTCACAGGGAAAATGACGCTAGTCTCTCACTGAAACTACCGATGAGCCCTCCACAGTGACTTTCAGTGTCTTGCCTTTGACTTTTCCATAGATTTCACTGCTCACAATTACATAGAAAGTGCTGGATGCAACTTCTGAAGCAATGGCAATGGTTGCAACTGTGCTTTCAAAATTACCTTCTGCAGGGCTGAACTGAACCGTCACGCCTTTGGGCAGCGTGCTCGATGTGGACATTTTGATCGTACCCTTTGCATACGACTTGGAGCGAAGCAAAGTAACCGTCACGTTCCGCGATTCACCGGGCTTGAGTGCCAGGTTGGTTTCAGAAACTGAAAGGTTATAATCGTTCCTGGGAACTTCCGGAGAAGTCTGGGCCCACACTCCGGCCACAACAACTGAGAAAAGGAGGGTAATGAATGTTTTCATAAGGCGTTTGGTTTTAATGCAACCAACGTCATACCTGTCAACGAAATCGAAGAAAAAGCAGGGTTGTGGTGAAAGGAAGCAGGTTTTGAAGTGAACGGCCGTTCACGGGGTGAATAACAATTCAGCGGGGTGAACGGTTAAGCTGTCAGTTCCATCAAATTCCGAAGCTGACTTATTTTC
The DNA here is from genome assembly GCA_039810905.1 of Cyclobacteriaceae bacterium. Classification (GTDB taxonomy): domain Bacteria; phylum Bacteroidota; class Bacteroidia; order Cytophagales; family Cyclobacteriaceae; genus ELB16-189. Next base: position 3,211 of record JBDHXU010000030.1, read on the forward strand.
TCCATCACCTCCCTTCCCTTCTGACGGGACACCGGGACAGCAAATTCACTTCCATTGACTTTCAGCCTGTATCCGTTTGCATTGCCACTGACGGCCGAAATGGCATTTACATTTACTATATAGGAACGGTGACACCGCAACGCGAAGGAGTTGTTCAACTGCGATTCAAGGCTTTTCAGATTCACCCTCAGCAGCCGCTTCTTTACATCAGCCTGTTCCTTCCAGAAGACCGTGCAATAGTTGTCGTCTGCCTCAATGAACAGCAAATCAGGCAGATTGAATGTCATGCTGTCGGTTGTATCTGAATAAAGGGTTACCTGGTTGGCCGAACGGGGTTGTTCCGCCTTCAGGGCTCTTATTTTTCCCAATTCCTGGTTGATCCGCAGGGCTGCATCGAGGTTTTCTTTCAGCATCACCGTCTTCAGGAACAGCGTGGTAAGCACTATTGGAATAATCCCTTTGAGCGCAACCTGGAAGCTGACGTGGTTGGCCACCAAGAACCAGGTCTTATCCGGGCAAAACAGGGCCTTCTCAACTATAGTCGTTACGATACCAATCAGCAGAAGGTGACCCAGATTAATGTAGACGTACTTTCCAATGGTCCAGCGAACGGGATCCATTGCAGCAGGGAAAATCCTGGGAAGAAGAAGAATGTTAAACGAAAGGCATACCAGGGTGATTATTCCATGAAGCCATTCCAGGCCTCCGGGGAAACCTGCTTCCACAGGTGTCTTGAAAGCGTAAAGAAAGACTGTTACAAAAGCGGAAATGGCCAGAACCAGAAGCGCATTCTTTTTTTCGTCATTCAGGTAGAAGGGGAACGGCGAATTCCACCTGTCTGATAATGAAAGGCCCTTTGGCCGGGCCGTTACTGCTGTATCATTCATGGTTCCTGAAGATATATCCATGCATTCAAACACAAAATACCGTATTCGGGTTGCATGACAAGTCCCATGGGGTGAATGAGCCCGATTTGGGGTGAACAAACGGCTCTGGGGCCCCAGGATAATAAAGGTTCATTTAGTCTTATTCTTAATAACCCGGGGGCGCAACCTGCCGTTCTTTGTAATGTCTTTAGGTCAATTTCACCTGACTATGCTCAAAAACTACTTCCTGATCACCCTCCGCAGCATGATGAAGAACAAACTCTTCATCCTGATCAATATTATCGGAATGAGTATTGCTATCGCGGACTGCTTCGTGGGTTATTTCGCATGGGAATACGACTCAACTTTCAACAGCAATCACATCAATGGCGAGCAGATCTATCGGGTCAGTTCGGTCCGGAATTTTGAGAACAACCTCAAGCGCTACGGCATGGTGCCTTTCGGACTTGGCGAAGTGGTGAGCAAGACCATACCCGATGTTGATCAGTCAGCCAGGTTCTACCACTCCTGGTCCAACTTCAAACGGGAGAATGACCTCTTTCCAGCCAACCTCTACTACGTGGATCCTGACTTCTTCAAACTGTTCAGTTTTCAATTTGTGGCCGGCAGTCCTTCCGACATTAAAGACAAGAACAGCGTATTCCTGAGCGAATCCATGGCTGTCCGGTTGTTTCAGAGTCCTGCAGAAGCGCTGTCCAAAACCATTACACAGGTATATGGCACTGAATTGAAGGAAGTGAAAGTGGCGGGGGTATTCAGGGAACAGCCCATGAATTCAAGTTTCTATCGGATGGAAGGCTCGGCCTTCATGAACTTTGAAAACTACAAGGATGAGCATAAAGGAATTGCGGAAGGCAGCTGGAAAGATGAACTGACGCTTTTCGTCAGGATCGACAATGCACAACAAGTCGAAAGTGTATTTAAGTCCCTTCAGCCCCTTACAGAAAATAACAACAAAGTGAGGGAAGATTTTCAGATTAAGGAGTTTACCCTCGATCCTTTGCCTTCTATGGCCACACGCGATCGCGCAGAGAATGTACAGACCCGCACCTGGGATGCTCCTCCGATTTCGGCCGTCATTGGCTCCATGGTGATGGGTGTAATGATTCTGCTCATTGCCTGCTTTAATCTCACCAATACCACCATCGCTATTTCTTCCAGAAGGCTCAAAGAAATTGGTCTGCGAAAGGTAATGGGCAGCTTGAGAAAACATTTAATCACCCAATACATCGGTGAGACGATGTTCATCTGCTTCATTTCATTGCTGCTGGGGCTGGTGCTGACGGAATTCCTGGTGCGTGGATGGAACTACATGTGGCAGTACTTTCAGCTGACTCCCCACTACCTTGACAATCCCACATTTCTTATTGTGATGAGCATCATCCTTCTTGTTACCGGGTTCCTTGCAGGTTCTTATCCGGCATTATACATCAGCAAGTTTGAGCCCGTAAGCATACTCAAGGGTAAGCTGCGTTTTGGAGGAACTAATCATTTCACCCGGACCTTGCTGGGGCTTCAATTTGCCTTTTCTCTCATCGCGATTGTAAGCGCCATCGGCTTCATGCAAAACGCCCGCTATCAGCGTGAATATGATATGGGATTTGACCTGAGAGGAAGCATCGTAGCATGGGTGAATGACCAGAGCGAGTACGAGACCTACAGAAATGAGCTCCAGTCCAATCCTGACATCGTTTCCATGGCAGGTGCGCAGAGCGGCATATTCTCCAACCGGGCCCATGAACCCGTCAAGTTTGAATCCCGTCAGCTCGAGGTCGACATCATAGAAGTGGGGGACAATTATCTGCACACTATGGATTTGAAATTAGTGGAAGGAAGGGACTTTATTAAGGATTCCGAAACAGACAGGAAAGAGTCCATCATCATTTCCAGGAAGATGGCGGATGCTTTTGGGTGGGAGCAACCTATAGGAAAAGAGGTGGTGTGGAAGGATTCTGTCAAACTGTATGTGATCGGCGTGGTCAAAGATGTGTATACCATGGGGCTTTGGCGTGAGATGGAACCTTTGATGATACGCTATATTTTGCCGTCAAAGTACTCGCAGATCGTTGTCAACACCAGGGCGGAAAAGCTGAAGGATGTAAACAACTTCATGAAGCAGTCCTGGACCAAAGTATTTCCAAACCGGCTTTATAACGGCGTCATGATGGAAGAGGATTTGCAGCAGGTGAGTGAGGTAAATATCAATATCGTGTGGATGTTCACCTTTCTGGGAGGTGTGGCCCTGATGCTTTCTGCCACCGGGTTGTTTACCCTGGTGTCGCTTAACATTATCAGGCGTATGAAGGAAATTGGTGTCCGGAAGGTTCTTGGCGCAACCGTTTCAAATATTGCAAGGATCGTGAATACGGAGTTTTTTGTCATTCTCCTCCTCGCCTCGGCCCTTGGATGCTGGGCCAGCTACGAGCTTTCAAACCTGCTGATGAGCAGCATCTGGAGGTATTATCAGGGTGTGAATATCCTGACCTTCACACTTTCCATTGCCATTCTTGTGGCCATATCCATTTTGTCTGTAGGATACAAGATTTACTCTGCTGCAGCGATGAACCCTGTGGATTCATTGAAAGATGAGTAGGTGCTTCGCACACGTTGACGATTGAGGTGCTCAGAAGGCGAAACGTCTTCTGTAACCTAAGTCACCGAGTTTGATTGACTTAAATCATTGCGATCTGTGTAGGGAGTCATCGACGGGCAGTTCGGTGGGAGCGACCTTTATATCGCTAAAACCTACCAGTCATGAACAAAAAACAACTGATTATTCTCGGCGCAGGAACCGCCGGAACAATCATGGCCAACAAGTTGCATCATGTGTTGGACGGCAATCAATGGCAAATTTCGATTATTGACCGTGATAACCGCCACTATTATCAACCTGGCTTTCTGTTTATACCCTTTGGCATCTACGAACCCAATGAGGTGGTTAAACCGAGAACCGATTTCATTCCCAAGGAAGTCAATTTTATCATCGATGAGATTGACCGCATTGACGGCGAGAACAACAGGGTCTTTCTGAGAAGCGGTAAATCGCCCGTATATGACATCCTGATCGTTGCCACTGGTGTGGAAACCGCCCCGCAGGAAACACCCGGCCTGAAAGACAAACTGTGGTACAAAGACATATTCGACTTCTACACCTACGATGGTGCTGTCAAACTCGCTGAAAAACTCAGGACATGGGAAGGCGGCAAACTGGTCATCAACCTGGCAGAAACCCAGATCAAATGCCCTGTGGCACCCCTTGAGTTCGCCTTTCTGGCAGATTCATATTTCACAGACAAGGGCATGCGCGACAAAGTTGAGATCAAATACGTGACTCCACTCTCCGGCGCTTTCACGAAACCCAAAGCAACGGAAATGCTGAATGGCCTCATGGCTGAGAAACACATCGAAGTGATCCCTGACTTCTACCTGGCCGCTGTGGACAACCAGAAGAAAGTAATTATCTCTTATGAAGGTCGGGAAGTGCCTTTTGACTTGCTGATCAGTGTGCCCGTCAACAAAGGCGATGCCATGGTGGAACGCAGCAGCATGGGAGATGAGGATGGGCTCAATTTCATCCCTACCGACAAGTTCTCGCTCCAGTCCAAGAAATTTCAGAATGTCTTCGTACTAGGCGATACTACAAACGTACCGGCCTCCAAAGCAGGATCGGTAGTACACTTTGAGGCAGAGATTCTCGCCGAGAACATTGTGAAGTTCATCAATAAGGAGCCCATGACGGCCACTTTCGATGGTCACGCCAACTGCTTTATCGAGACAGGTCACGAGAAGGCTGCTCTTATCGACTTCAATTATGATACCGAGCCGCTTCCGGGCAAGTTTCCATTTGCCACTTTTGGCCCGATGGACTTGCTGAAACCAACGCATGCCAATCACCTGGGTAAGCTCTTCTTCCGCTGGGTTTACTGGCACCTGCTGCTCACCGGCAAGAAGATCCCTGTTCCAACGCACATGTCGATGAAAGGCAAAATAGTTGAAACGCACAAAGTTGACTCATTAGTAATGTAATTATCAGAAACCCTTTAAACGCATATATATGGAAACCGTATTAACTCAAGCCCTCCCCGTAAACAAAGAGGGATATTTACTCGACTATAAGTTGTGGACGCCCGAATGGGCGAAAGAAGTTGCTGCACAACACAACATCACACTGACCGACAAGCACTTTGAAGTGTTGAAGTGGTTGCGGGACAAGCATGCTGCCGGTGTTCCCCTTACCATCCGTAAAGTGGGTGCATCGGGCCTGGTTGACATCAAGGAATTCTACGCACTCTTCCCTGGTGGTCCGCTGAAGATCTCCAGCAAGATTGCCGGCATTCCGAAACCTGCCAGCTGTATCTGATTCGTTACCCCTCACCTCAAATTTGAAAGTCCTATGATTGAAACAATGGAAAGACCGGCCACGCTGGAAAAACCGGTGACCGCTGATAAAGAGACCAAAAAAGTAAAGAAAGTACTCATCATCTGTTCCAAAGGGAAACTGGAAGATGTGTATGCCGCACTGGTTATGGCCAACGGCGCCCTGATGGAAGGGATAGAAGCCAAAATGTTCTTCACCTTCTTCGGCCTGGAGGCTATCAAGAAAACCAACGCAGATCACCTTCACACGGCGACCGTTGGTAACCCCGCATTCATGCCTGGCGTACCGACCGTACTCGCGGGACTACCCGGGTTTGAAGCCTTCGCTTCGTTCATGATGAAAAAGGAGATGGACAAACTGGAAATGCCTCATGTAACTGAGTTCTTCCAGATGATCGATGCCGGCGGAGGAGAGATTTACGCATGTAAACTCGCAGCCGACATGTTCCACCTGAAAAAGGAGGATTTCATCCCTGAAGTAAAAGACATTATCACGGTAGGTGATATGTATGCGTTGGCTGAGGGGGAAGGTACCCACATGGTGTTTATCTAATTGGTTTGGGTTAGGGTACCTTTTTAGCAGGAATGCCCCGTCAATTGTTCGGGGCATTCTTTTTTTATGGTTCCGCAGAATTTAGTCTGCCTGCTTCTTCCCAAACTTCATGTTGAACAACGGCAGGCATCTCAATCCTTTTGGATTTTCTTTGACATAATTGAGAAGGCCTATCTGTAAACCTTTCTGCGTACGCGTATAGTTGAATACGCCAATCGTCACCCCTTTCTGCAGACCACGGATATAATTGAATGCACTGACCGACAAGCCCCCCATAACGGCATCTTCGGAGGTCTTGCTCCCCACCTGAAGCACTGCAGGGTTTATAATCAGGCCGCTTACATCGTTGCCGCCCGATGCAAGTGAAACCACAATGGCCCGCACTTTGGGAGCGCCTACGCCGATCCCGGCAATCGCCAGGCCCTTCACTACTTTACCTGAACCTACTCCAATCCCTCCAATTGTAATTCCGGTCACGTCGCCGCCTGATCCAACGCCCACACCACCGATCGACAATCCCTTCAGATCTCCACCTGCCCCAACACCCAGCCCCCCGATCGTTATACCGCTCACATTCTTCCCTGAACCCGCACCGAGGCCGCCGAAGCTGAACCCGCTAAGATTCCCACCCGCGCCTATGCCGAGCCCTCCTATGTTGATACCCGCCACATTACCGCCGGCCCCTGCTCCTAATCCGCCAACATTGAGGCCTTTCAGGTCACCTCCGGTACCTACTCCAAGACCCCCGATGGCGATGCCCCTTACATTTCCACCTGCTCCTACTCCTAATCCACCAAGATAGATCCCGCTCAGGCTCTGCCGGGCGCCTACACCAAATATCCCGACGCCTACACCTTTCTGGGCCTCACTACCCATGGCGATCGGAAGTCCCACCGCCAGTCCATTGACAGTTCCGGTTTGATCAGAATCGTGCTTGGTTTGCCAGACGGTGACATTGATGCCGTTTACTTTTTCCAGGTTCTTGTCGGCCCAGTTAAAACGGATACCCGTAAAACGTGGGAGGTTGCCGAATCCTATTCCCCCTGTTTTGGAAGGAATGCCTACTCCCTGGCCGAAAGCGATGGAAGCAGCGAAAAGAAGTGATGCGAAGAGAAAAGTTGTGCGTTTCATAATCCAGGATAACGCTTAGACTGAAAAACATGGCAAAAGGTTGCACCAGTTGAAGGAAGAATGAAGAACGAAGAACGAAGAATGAAGAAGGAATAATGAAGAACGCTCATTCACTCTTCACTCTTCGTTCTTCATTATGCGTTCACCGGTTCCCTATGCCCCACCCAGGTAAATCGCTTGGTGACATATTCGGGGTTGGTAAATGAGGCATTGCCAGCAGGATTTCCGCCCGTGACATGGAAGTCTGAAAAGGCAGCGTTCTGGTTCATGTATATGGAGCCCGTGAGATTGAATGACACAGGGGTCGCGGCCAAGGACATCTCATCAGCAATTTTTTCTTTTACCTCAGGATCAGTGGTGTATGCGGCGCAGGAGATCGCACCATGTTGTTGGGCCAGTTCCTTTGCAAGCCGGAGGGATTCATCAGTATCTCTGGTTCGAATCAACAGGGCGATAGGCCCGAAGAGTTCTTTGCTGAAGACATCCTTCTTTGAAGCAGCCACCTCAACCACCACAGGTGTGATCAGGCGCGCATCGCGGAACATTGGATTCTCAAATGTCCTTGACTTCAGCCATACCTTTCCGGGAAGCTTTTCAGCCTCAACCACTCGCTCAGAGGTTTTGGGACTTTGGATCGCGCCCAGAATAAATGGTCCGGCCTTGGGATTGTCGATGAGACTATTGAGGTTGTGTACGAGCTTTTCGGCAAACTGTTCAAAGGAGACCACACCGTTTGGCGTATCGATTCCCGATTCAGGCACATAGAAATTCTGCGGAGCAGTGCACATCTGCCCGCTGTACAGGTTGATGGAAAAAGCAAGATTGGCTGCGACCTTGTCAATATCTTCAGCAGAGTCCAGGATCACCGAATTGACTCCTGTCTTTTCGGTGAAGGTGGTCTTCCCGGCAAGGGTCTCGAGATAAGAGCCAAAAACAGAACTGCCGGTATAGTCAATGAGTTTGACTGCCGGATGCTCTGCAAGTTCTTTGGTGATCATTTTGTCGAAGGTGTCTACAGCGAGCTGGCAGATGTTCGGATCCAGCTTGTTCTCTGCCAGCACCTTCTGGATTTCAGCAACAAATATTGCGATGGGAAGAATGGCGCCCGGGTGGGGCTTTACGATCACCGGGTTGCCAGTCACCAGACTACCATAAATACCTGTGACTGAGTTCCAGGTTGGGAAGGTTGAGCATCCTATCACGAGAGAGATCCCCTTCGGCACAGCGTGCCACTCCTTTTTCAACTGAATGTTGTACTTGCCCATCGGCTTGTCCCACACTACTGAAGACGGGAATCTGTTCAACTCCTCATACCCTGCCGCAATGGCTTCCAGTGCACGGTCTGCGGCATGCGGACCGGAAGCCTGAAAGGCCATCATGAATCCCTGACCCGTGGTATGCATGGTGGCATAAGCCACCTCGAAGAATCTTGCCTTTACCCGTTCCAGAGACTCCATCAAAATGCCAGTACGATCCTCAATACTTACCTTCCTCCACATATGGTAGGCCTTACCAGAACGGTCCAGCAATGTGGAGGCTGGGAACTGTGGATACGTAATCCCGAGAGGTTTTTGCAGGTAAGGTGATTCTTCCTGCCCCACCCAGCCGGATTCTCCTGACTGTTTCAACTCGGAGAATTTGCCAGACAACTGGTTTTTGAATTTGGCCTGCGCATCGGCATCCGCGTTTTCGCCATAAATCGATGGCGAAGGATGTTCAGGATAGGCAGCAAAGAAAGTTCTGTTATGCAATGCCTGGATGGCTTTATCCAGCAACGGTTGATGTTTTTCAAAAAGAGTCATAATCTATTTCTGGTAAGCAAACACTTTTTTCAGCAAATCGGTTGTTCTTTCGGCAGGATTATCCCTGATCTTCTTTTCCTCCTCTGCAATCATTACGAACAAACCCTGGATGGCCTGTGTAGTGGCATAGTCGGTAAGATCCGGGTTGACTTTTTCAACAAAAGGAATCTTGTTATAAACAGTCACAAGGTCGCCATAATATCGGGTGGCACTCACCTGGTCCAGTGCCTGCTGAACGTGTGGTTTGAATTTTTCCTTCAGTTGAGAGCCGGTGGTTCGTTGCAAGTATTGAGTTGCCGCATTCTGTGAACCTTTAAGAATACCCCATGCGTCATCGATAGTCATATTCGTGATGGCATTCTGAAAGACGGGTTTGGCTTCCTTAGCTGCGGCCTCTGCCCCACGGTTCATGGCGAGGATAAAATTATCAACTTCATTACCCATTCCAATCTGTCGGAGGCGGTCCTCCACTTTCTTTACATCCGGTGGGAATGGGATCTTGATGGCAGGGTTGCCGAAATATCCATCTGTTTTGGAAACAAGATCAGCGCCGTTCATGATGCCGCGTGTCAACGCCTCCTTGAGTCCGGCATTTACTTCCGATGTGGTGGGTGCGGTCGTTCCTTCCATCGCCTTTTCGGCCTCGGTAACCGTTTGGGCGATTTGCGTTGCCGTACAGCCGACGATCACCAAGCCAACTATTAGTAAAGGGAGACGTTTCATGAATGCAATTTAGGAATTGGGATGGTTTATTCTGGTCCTTTGCCGGGTTAGATTGAAGCCTACCATTTCCTCGCAGAGTCTCCCGTGAGGGCACTCTGCACTATCCAAACCTTTTGGAACGGAGGTTGGGCTGTAAGGGTTATCAGCATCGCAGAGTCCCTGAAGGAGACTCTGCGGGGAAAGAGATTCCGTGCTTACTAATTCAACCCGCTTGAGAGGTGTTATTCAATCAGTTGCTTAGGCATTGTCTGCCGATCTCCGAAACTGACTTGCATCCTGCAAGCCCCATAGTCAGATCAAAATCCGTAAGCAGATTCTTAAGTACTTCCGCAACTCCGTCCTGCCCTCCAATGGCGAGGCCATACACATACGGGCGTCCGATACAGACTGCCCTGGCACCTAGGGCGAGGGCTTTGAAGATGTCGGCACCACCCCGCACACCACTGTCCATGAGCACTGGAACTACTCCTTTCACCGCATCTACCACACTGGGCAATGCGTGAATTGCGCTGATGGATCCATCAACCTGACGGCCGCCGTGGTTAGAAACAATGATTCCATTCATGCCATGCTCCACAGCCAAACGTGCATCATCGGGATGAAGTATTCCCTTCAGCAATATCGGAAGCTTTGTGCGTTGTCTGAGGAAGGATAAGTCCTTCCATGAAAGAGAGGGATTACTGTAAATGCTCACAAACTTGCTCACAGCTTTCATCGGACGGCCTGATTTCAGTTTATTGACAAAGCCATTTCCTGGATAGGCATTCACCATTCGCATGAGTCCCTGGACCGCGGTCCAGGTTACCGTTCTACCTGGCGGATTGGCATCCGGTTCATCCATCAACTTCTGGAAAACAGGATCTGAAGTATACTGGGCTATTCCTTTTCCTTCGAGAAACGGGAGGTAGGCGAGGTCGAGATCGCGTGTGCGCCAACCCAACAAGGTGGTATCCAATGTTACCACGATCGCAGTACAGCCGCACCTTTCAGCCCTGTCCGCAAAACTGGCTACAAGGTCATTTGATTTGCTCCAGTAAAGCTGGAACCAATGAGGAGCATCACCCATCTCCGCAGCCACCTTCTCCATCGGCACGCTGGCCTGGTTGCTGAAGATATACGGGACCTGCATTTGTGCGGCCGCTCTTGCGACTGCAAGGTCACCTTGAGGATGAACCATTTCAAGCACACCGACAGGCCCAAGCAGAAGCGGAAAGAGAAGTTTCTTTCCAAAAAGTTCTATCGAAGTATCGCGATGGCCCACATCCCTGAGCATACGTGGCACAATGGAGATCGCATCAAGGTCTGACCGGTTGCGCTGCATGGTTCCTTCCATTCCCGCAGCTCCTGCAATGTATGCAAACGCCTCAGGGCTCATGGCAGAATGAGCACGCGACTCGAGAAGGCTAAAGTCTACAGGAATTGCAGACCGCTTCCCAGCGAAGCCTCCGAGGTAGATATCCCTTTGCCTGTCTGAAGGATTGAAAGGTTTTTTCATAGATCACGAAGTTAATTGAGTTGGCTCAGCTTTTAGCTTGTCCCAGGTCAATACATGGATTCGTATATCTTTGGGAGCCAAATTCCATTCTATGAAACCGGTTTACGCTGAGCTGCTTACTATTGGGGATGAGATTCTATACGGGCAAATTGTTGACACCAACTCTCAATGGATGAGCGTGGAGCTGGACAAGGTGGGAATCAAGGTAATCCGCAAAACAACTGTAGGGGATAAAGAGGGGGAAATACTGACCGCCTTTGCTGAGGCCGAGAAAAGAGCCGACATTATTCTGATTACAGGCGGACTCGGGCCCACAAGCGATGATCTCACCAAGCCCTGCCTGGCAAAATATTTCGGGTGCGAGTTGGTCATCCATCCGGAAGCACTTGAAGAGGTGACGGCGTTCTTCGTAAGCAGAGGACGGGAACTCACTGAAACCAATCGCCAACAGGCCGCACTTCCCACCTGCTGCACCAAAATTACCAACCCGGTGGGAACGGCACCCGGCATGTGGTTCCACCTCCGCGGAAAGGTCTTTATGTCCATGCCCGGTGTGCCTCATGAAATGAAGAAGATGATGAGGGAGCAGGTGATTCCAAGATTAAAGGAAACATTTTCTCTTCCAACCATTCTGCATAAGGTAATCCGGACCATTGGAATTGGAGAGTCCATGTTGTCGGATCGCATTCAGGAATGGGAAAAATCCCTTCCCTCTCATTTGTCATTGGCCTATCTGCCGAGCCTGGGTGAGGTCAAACTCCGTCTTACAGGCATGGGTAGTTCATCGTCTGATCTTCAGGCAGAATTGGACACCTGGTCAGACAAGCTGACACCTGTCATCAGCAATTATATCTACGGATATGGAGAAGATACTATTGAAGTGGTTGTGGGGCGCATGCTGAAAGAAAAGAAGCTTACACTCTCGATTGCGGAAAGTTGTACCGGCGGTTATGTTTCCCATCTGATTACCAGCGTCCCGGGTTCTTCCGAATATTTCATGGGAAGCATGATCCCTTATGCGTATGAAATCAAGATGCGACAGCTGGGCGTCAAACCAGAAACGCTGGAAAGATATGGTGCCGTGAGTGAACCCACCATCAGCGAAATGGCGAATATTGTCAGGGCCAAATTCAACACTGACATTGGCATCGCCACCAGCGGCATTGCTGGGCCCGGTGGAGCTACACCCGACAAGCCAGTCGGCACCGTGTGGATCGGATATTCGGACCGGCACCAGACTGTAACAAGAAAGCTTCAATTGGCCAAAGATCGCATGATCAATATTCAGCTAGCCTCAACAGCAGTATTGAATCTGTTGCGGCTGCACCTGCCCGGAGGCCAAGGAATTCCCATTAAAAAGTAAAGGGGCACTTGCCCCTTACTCCACAACCTAACCCAAAAACTCTACCTATTTCAGAACCCGATGGTTTGCGTTGTCGCAACGCCATTGAGTGTTACTGTAACGGTCCGGTTGCTGCAAGAACCGTCACCAAAGTCGACTGAGACTTTGTCTGACTTATATGCCGCCTCGACTACTCCACTCACCGGTCCATGACGTTCAGGACCGCAGGCAATATTTTCAATCAAAGTCTTGGTGATATTATGCGAATAGATCGTTGTGCCGTCTGCTCCAGTCACCACTGTGCTTCCGTCCGTGCTGATTGTTCCAGAAGAAGGACGATTGTCAGCATCCAGCGTAATTGAAGAGGTACGTTTCCTGGCACTGGTCCATGTAGCTGAAGTTCCGTCGCTGAAGGTGATCTTGCCGTCAGTAACGCTGGTGGAAGAAATACCGTTTCCGGTTGTGGCATCAAAAGTACTGATACGTGTTTTGGTTCCCTGGATAAGGCTCCCATTGACTTTGTAACTGTCAAAAGTGATCACTTCGGTATGGGTGGTTCCTGGACCGCTGCGGGTGATGATCATCTTACCAGAACGCGTGATGCTGGTTGTGCCATGCGACATGGTCACTCCGGACCCATAGTCGATAACGGTCTTTGCAATTTTTGCCAGCAACGAGTCAAACTTCGGGAACTGTTTGCCGCTGAAGCTGCATCCTTCAGGACCTCCGCCATTCATGGGTGGTGGTGCCATGGTCACTACATTGCCTGATGCATCATAATTGGTTACGGTTGCGCCGCCCATTTCATGCATGCGCATGCCGCGAAAATCGCCAGCAGTCTCTGCATCAATGATCGCCAGCAGATTATCGTCTATGGCCAGGAAAGAAGTACCATCAAGCATACCGTGATCATGAGGACCGCCGGGACCGTGATGCCCGCCAGGGCCCATTCCACCTGGTCCAGACATTCCAGAGCCGGTCGATGTGCTTGTCCCACTCAAAGAAAAACTTGAGCTGCTTGCCAACTGTGAAGACGTAGAAGCAACAGCACTGGCAGTATCACCAGCTGAATTATCAGGGGTTGAACCCAGTTTACAAGCTGTCATGGCGAGGGCCATCAGGCCTGCCAGTGCAAAGGGCTTCAAAAAGGAGCTTTTCATAAAGAGGCTTTTGTGTTTCGTTACAGCCATTACGACCGAAATGTGCCAAACGTCATGGTCACCCTGAAAATGTGTCGATGCTCAGTCATGAAATGTAGATTTTCAGGCTTCCAGGCGGTATTTCTTTCTAAAATCTGGCGCATACTTCTCTCCTACCGGAATGACCACCTGACCCACAAATACCTGGGAGCGCTGGCTGGATGTGATTTTTGACAGGGGCACGATGAATGAATTATGAATGCGGCAGAATTCCTCCGGAGGCAATTTTGATTCCACCGCTTTCAGGTTGAGTCGGGTCATAACAGGTCGGGATTGTGAAGCCAGGAATATCTTCACATAGTCCTTCAGTCCCTCGATATAAAGTATGTCAGCATACAGTATTTTGATTTCCTTGTACTCGGCCCTCACAAAGAAGAACCGGCCATCCTCCTCTTTCTTTTGACGCTTCAGTTGAAACTGTTCCAGAGCTTTGTTGACTGCCTTCTGGAATCTTTCAAATGGAATGGGTTTAACGAGGTAGTCGATTACGTCGAGTTCAAAACCTTCGAGTGCATATTGCTCATAGGCTGTTGTCATGATGATCATGGGAGGCCTTTTCAGCATTCGCACCATCTGGGTTCCCAGCAAGCCTGGCATTTGTATGTCGGTGAATAGCAAGTCTACCGGGTTCTTGTCGATCCATGCTATTGCCTCACCAGGTGACGTGAATGAGGTTACGAGTTGGAGGTAAGGAATCCTTGCAATATCATCTGCCATCAACCGCAGTGCAAACGGTTCATCATCAACAGCTACACAACGCAGCTTAGTCGTAATTGTCATAGCGTTTCAATTCAGTATTAACTCAAGCCGCGCTCTGAAAATATCATCAGTCTGTCCATAAGTCAATTGATAATGGCCCGGATAGTGAAGTTCAAGGCGCTTTTTGAGATTGGTCAACCCTATTCCGGAATCTGACTTTTCGGATGAAGGAGCCTGAACACGGTTCTCCGTTGAAAAGACCACGTGATCGGAATAATTTTCAAGCTGGATCTTATTCAGGAAAGTGCTTTCGAACTTCCCGTATTTGAACACATTTTCAACCAATGGGATCATCAATAAAGGAGCGATCTCTCCTGTGGGATTTCCGGTTATGGTAAAAACCAGGCTGCTTTCATCCGCAAGCCTCATTTGCTGGAGACTGATGTAGTCTCTCAGGTGTTCAACCTCTTTTTGAAGAGGTGCCTTTTCAGCATCGGTCTGATAGAGTATGTACCGCAATATCTGCGACAACTTGATCACCGCTTCCTCAGCACGATCTGATTTTGATCGGACCAACCATCGGATATTGTTAAGTGTATTAAACAAAAAGTGCGGACTGATCTGGAGCTTCAGCACCGCGAGTTCTGAGGTTACCTTCTCATACGCACGCTGCTGTGCCTCGCCGCGGGTACGCACCCAATCGTTCCACAAGAAGATACTGGTGCTGATGCTTGCAACTATCACTGTAATAAGCAGGCTGGCGAATAAAGAACCAGCCATCATAAGTGGTCTCCTGCCTGATGGAAATTCTCCAGGAAACGGTTGGATCGGGCGGTACATCCATCGCGGATCAGTAAGCTGGTGGTGCACCTGCCATATAACAAAACTTACAATCACTACAGCGGGTATCATGATCGCAAGGAAGGCCTTCGCTCCCTTCTGTGGCAGCACAGTAGGTGACAGATATAGCAGGTTAAAATAGAAGAGCCCCATTAGCAGTATATTCCTGATGGCCATTGAAGCCAGGTTATTCGGATTTTCCAGAGCCGCATGCAATTCAAAAGGGGGAGCCAGCAGCAGCGGGATGAAGAAGAAAAAGATCCATCCTGCCACGTGTATCCAGACGCGGTTTCGGATCACTGATGGTAATGGCTGAGCCATAAAGAACAAAGCTAGGGGTAATTCATGGTTCAGCCTTGTCCTGTAGACCAAGGCTGGAAAAGTGGATATGAGGGGCGATTACTAATTGTAAATTGGTGATTATGGATTGCTAATAGTCATTTGCCAGCAACCGGCTAAGAAGCGTCAAAAGAAATTACTTAACAATTTGGCTGGTTTGTCATACTTTGGAGTTGAATCATATAAACAAATGAAGAAACTGTTTGCCGTCCTGCTGCTCGCTATACCCCTGGCTGTCCTTGCTCAGCCTGACCAGAAACTTACCCGCGAGATCTTCAAAGAGTTGATTGAAATAAACACCACCAACTCTACCGGTGACAACACCAAGGCTTGTGAGGCTATGGCCGCGCGTTTCAGGGCAGCCGGTTTTCCGGATAAGGATATTTTTGTCGGAGGGCCTCATCCCAAAAAAGGAAACCTGGTAGTCAGGCTTCATGGTACGGGCAAACGCAAGCCTCTGCTTTGCCTTGCACACATTGATGTGGTAGAGGCGTTGAGAGATGACTGGACCACAGACCCGTTCAAATTTGAGGAGATAGACGGGTTTTACTACGCGCGTGGATCCAGCGACGACAAGGCGATGGCTGCCATTTTTGTTGCCAATCTCATCCGCATGAAGAAGGAAGGATTTGTTCCGGATAGGGATATCATTGTGGCCCTTACTTCCGATGAGGAAGGGGGTGATTATAACGGTGTGGACTGGTTGCTGAAAAATCACCACGATCTGATCGATGCGGAATATGCACTTAATGAGGGAGGCCGCGGCGCAGAGATGGACGGAAAGAAGATATCCAACAATGTCCAGCTCTCGGAGAAGGTCTTCCAAAGCTTCAAACTTGAAGTAAGGAACAGGGGTGGTCACAGCTCCGTTCCGAGAAAAGACAATGCCATCTATCGCCTCGCCAAGGCGCTCGACAATCTGGCCAAATTCGATTTCCCTATTAACCTGAACGACGGAACCCGTGCCTTCTTCGAACGAACATCCAAGATCGAAACCGGTCAGCTCGCATCCGATATGAGCGGAATCCTTGCGGCCAACCCTGATCCAGAAGTTGTTGCCCGACTTTCTGTCTTCCCCAATTACAACGCCATGCTCCGCACGACCTGCGTGGCGACTATGATCAGCGGAGGGCATGCCGAAAATGCGTTACCACAAACTGCCACTGCTACTGTCAATTGTCGCATCCTGCCAGGAGAAGATCCTGAGAAAATAAAAGAAACGCTTATCAATGTTTTTGGAGACAACACTATAAGCGTGACGCCCATCAGGCCTGCCCATCCCAGTCCTCCTTCCCCACTCAACCCGGACATGATCGGACCCATCGAAAAGGTAACACAATCCATGTGGCCTGGTGTTCCTGTGATTCCAACCATGTCGACAGGGGCTACCGACGGATCGTACCTGCGTAATTCCGGCATCCCCACCTACGGTGTGTCTGGCATTTTTGGTGACATCACCGACGTACGTGCGCATGGAAAGGATGAACGGATCGGCATCAAGTCATTTTACGAAGGACAGGAATTCCTTTATCGTCTGACGAAGGAGTTGTCATCAAAAGTGAACGTGAAGAGAGGCTACTAGCTATCTTGCAGTAAACTCAAAAACCATTCCTTTCCACGGCGGTTCATCCAGGTACAATCCATTGGTTGTCAGATCGGCCCCAACTCGCTCGTAGGAGTTGCCGCTGATAAGATCCGCAAGTTTCCAGTTCTTGCCTTTAAGATCTGCAAAAGGTAATTTCACGTAGCATTGACTTTGGTGATAGGCGTAGTTTACACATGCGACGAATTTCTCCCTGCCCTCCTCCCAGGAAAAGCAGATGAAACAATCGTTGCTGTGATTGCCTTCCCACGCAGCGGTACATGGTAGCAGTTTCCACTTGCCGGATCGCAATGATTTCTTTCTTAAAATTTCCAGCAACTTATTGTAGAAATCGACGATGCGACCATCTCGTTCTTCGTGAGGTCCCCTGGCTAAGTGCGCGGGGATTCTTCTCTTCCATCCTTCCAACTGCCCCTGATGAAAGAATTTCAATCCGGGCGACAAGTACGTAATGATGGCTGCAGACCGGTGTACGTCGAACGGAAAAGCCACTGCTGCGCGCTGCTCATCATGATTCTCCAGAAACCTGGCCAGGCGGTTCTGGTAATTGACCCGTGCCAGGAAATGGCTGAGCACATCATGTGCCTGGCCTTCCTTTAACAAATCATACAGAGCCTTGTCATACGTATAGTCAAATCCATCTTTCTGAAGTTTCCACTCCAGACCCCAATACACCTCTGCCAGCATCAGGAATCCCGGAAACAATTCACGAACGGTTCTGATGGCGGCAGGCCAGAAATCATCCATCGGAATATTCCAGGTGCGATTAAATACCTCTGGCAACAAGAGCATGGCCATATCACATCGGACCCCGTCACACTTAGATGCAACCTCGCTCAATTCGCGGGTCATGGCCTCGCATAACGACTTGTTTCCGTAGTTCAATTGAAGCGTATCCTGCCACCCAGGAAAGTTCGGGTCTTTCCCATGAGCAAATATCATCTTCTGATCTCCAACCTGCAGGGAGGTGTAGTTTGCGGGCTCCCGATCCATATCGGTCAAGGTTCCCCTTACAAAATACTCGGGATGAGACTGCACCCACGGATGGTCCAGCCCAACATGATTTGGAATAAAGTCGAGCATGAGATGAAGACCAAAATTCTTCATCCTGCTGCGAAGCCGGTCCAGTGCTGCATCACCGCCCAATTCTTCTGGTATCTGGTATACGGCGATGGCGAAGCCAGAGCCTGCAATATCCTCTTCTTTCAAGTCAGGAAGCGTGTCCGCAAATTCCTTCTGCAATTCAGGATGCCTGACAGCCACACTTCGGCTTAGTGGACCTGTTTGCCAAATGCTTAACAACCATATCCAGTCAAATCCAAGTTTGCTGATTCTCTCGAGCTCTTTGTCTGGAATGTCATCCAATGTTGCTTTTCTTCCCAATGGCCCGGAAAGCGCTGTAAGCCATACCCTTATGTTAATCTGGTACAATATGGGGTAAGCATCTTTTGGCATCGAAGGCTAATCTTTAAGATTACTTTAAATGTGTAAGGACGTGTATGCTCAAAGTCAATAACCGGCTGCTCCAGCATCTTCACCCCTGGAGTCGGATGCACCTAACAATTGATTTGTTTTTGGATCAATCAGAATACCCATAGCGTCACCAGTCCATTCCAGGTCACCAAGCCTGAAGCCCCGGGATGACAAGATCGCCCTGGTATCTTTATTGATTTCAAGTCTTTCAGATAACAAAACATCCGGGAGCCACTGGTGATGTATTCTTGGTTCTTCAATCGCACGGCTGATGGGCATATGATGGTCCACAACATTAAGTATCACCTGAAGAACGGTGTTGATGATCGTCCTGCCTCCGGGGGCTCCGATCACAAGGAATGGTTTGCCATCCTTGGTTAATATGGTTGGGGTCATGCTTGACAACATGCGCTTCCCTGGTGCAATGAGGTTAGGTGCAGTTCCTATTTGCCCATCAGATGTTGTAACGCCAGGCACCGGGTTAAAGTCTCCCATCTCATTGTTCAGCAGAAAGCCGAGACCATCAACCACCAACTGTGAGCCGAACCAGTTTTCTATTGTATAAGTAACCGCGACCGCATTTCCCTCCTTGTCAACAACAGAAAAATGCGTCGTGTGATTGCTTCCTTCATAGATCTGGCCAAACCTGGTTGAGTCGCTTGGCGACGATTTGTAAAACTGAATACTCCTACGTTGAGTCGAGGCGTATTCTTTGGAAGTAAGCCGCGCAAGAGGAATGTCTTTATTAAAATCCGGGTCACCCAGGAATTGAGCGCGATCGGAAAAAGCCCGGCGCATGACCTCGCTCAAAAGGGTATAATAATCGGCCGACCCATAACTCACTTCGCTCAAATCATATCCTTCAAGGATGTTCAGCATTTCAATCAACGCTACGCCGCCAGAACTTGGTGGAGCCATGGAATATAATTCATAGCCCCGGTAAGTCCCGTGAAGGGGCTTTCTTTCCACCGCATGATACTGAGCCAGATCCTGCTCGGTGATGAGGCCACCATTTTTTTTCATGAATTGTGCGAATTGTGCGGCAGTCTCGCCACTGTAGAATCCATCATGACCTTTTTCGCTGATTCGTTTTAATGTCCTCGCAAGGTCAGGTTGCTTCCACAACTCCCCTTGCATATAGGGCCGGCCGTCCTTAAGGAGTACTTTGGCCGTGGAAGGATACTTTCTCCACAGGTACTGAAAAGCTTTGCCGTCTTCCTGCAACGCATGAGTTATCTTAAAACCATTTGCGGCAAGTTTCACCGCAGGATCCAACAATTGCTGCCAGGTGAGCCTTCCATACCTTTGATGCGCGAGGAAAAGTCCAGCCACTGTACCAGGAGTGCCGGGCGCCAAAATTCCCTCAAGATTGGATTGAGGGATCAGCTTTCCGTTCTTATCCATGAACATCTTCTCTGTTGCTGCCAGTGGGGCTTTCTCACGAAAATCAATTGTTGTTGGTTCTCCGGATTTGGGCACATAAACCATAAATCCGCCTCCGCCTATGTTCCCAGCCCCGGGATAAGTAACGGCCAATGCAAAAGCAGTGGCGACCGCTGCATCAATGGCATTGCCACCAGACTTCAGCACATCACGGCCAATTTCAGATGCAGTCATTGAAGATGAGACCACCATCCCCTGGCTTGCATATACCGGATACCGCCCGCCGAACGGGATGAAAGAACTGCAAACCAGGGCCGGCAGAACGAAGAAGATTCTTATGCTCCTGTTCATGAAATGAAGATTAGTCTTTGCTGAAGATAATCGTTTTCAAATTCCCGAAGCTCAGCTAAAAAACAAGAATCTTGAAAACCAAAAACATGCATTTTATTGGGTCTAAATTACCCCTTCCAGAATAGCATTCTGCGGAGAATTCGGGTTAGCAGCCTTCTTCAAAAAGACTAACTTTACATTTCAATACGAACAGACATGGCAAGGGTAGAACTGATCATGCCCAAAATGGGCGAAAGCATCATGGAAGCCACTATTCTGAAGTGGCTCAAAAAACCCGGCGACAAGATCGAGCAGGACGAGTCGGTGCTGGAAGTAGCCACTGACAAAGTGGATACTGAAGTTCCATCTACTCATGCAGGCGTACTGCAAGAAATCCTGGCTAAAGAGGGCGAGGTCGTGAAAGTCGGTAAGCCAATTGCGGTTATCACTTCTGATGTTGATGTGAAGACCAAGACTCCTACACCCGCCAATGGCTCAGCAACGCTAGCAGTTAAGGAGGCAACAGCGGCGCCAACAGTTGTAGCCGTTCCTGCTTCGATTACCAACGGTACCCCTGCGGACTACAAGTCCGCCGGTCGATTCTATTCTCCACTCGTTCGGAATATTGCCAAGACAGAGAGGATTGCTGTTGCTGAACTGGAGACAATTCCCGGCACAGGCGCTTCAGGCAGGGTAACCAAGAAAGATATTCTTGCCTACGTTCAGACCCGTGGAAGCGGGACCATCCTTCCGTCGCGAACATCCGGTACTGCACCTCTTGTGCCTGCCGTGGTGAGTCCCGGTGATGAAATTATTCAGATGGACCGCATGCGCAAGATGATTGCCGAGCGCATGGTGGATTCCAAGCGTACAGCGCCCCATGTCACCTCATTCGTTGAAGCTGACGTAACAAGAATTGTAACGTGGAGAAACAAAGTTAAAGCCGACTTTGAGAAGCGCGAAGGTGAGCCTGTTACGTTCACACCTATCTTCATCGAAGCGATCGTTAAGGCTATAAAGGATTTCCCGATGATTAATATCCAGGTCGATGGGGATCGCATTATCAGGAAAAAGGATATTAATATCGGAATGGCCGTGGCACTGCCAAGCGGCAACCTCATTGTGCCGGTAATCAAAAATGCAGATCAATTCAGCCTGGCAGGTCTGACCAAGGCGGTAAATGATCTTGCAAGACGCGCCCGTGAGAACAAGCTCAAGGCCGATGACCTTTCCGGCGGTACCTATACCCTGACCAACGTAGGCACTTTCGGAAATGTTCTGGGCACGCCCATTATCATGCAGCCGCAAGTTGCCATTCTGGCGACTGGTGCCATTCAAAAGAAGCCCGCGGTGGTGGAGACGCCGGAGGGTGACACCATCGCCATAAGACACAAGATGTTCCTTTCACACTCCTATGACCATCGCGTTGTAGACGGTGCGTTGGGTGGAAGTTTTGTAAGAAGAGTTGCGGATTATCTCGAAAAGTTCGATTCAAACCGAACCATTTGACCCACAGCTCACAGCCGGAATCACACTACGAACCAGGGAATAAGTGCCATCAGCAGGGTAATTATCAGAAGAATGATTATGGTTCTGCTGTTACTTTTATCCTTCATGCGCAGGGCTTTGATTGCCTCAACGCACCACCAGGTCAAAGGTTGAATTCTTTAACACTGCATTAACAACTTTTAACTCTTGGTGATCAGATTCTTGTTTTGCATGCGATATTCCAGTAATTCTGTACATCCAAAATATCTTCTACTACCATGAAGTTCGGTACTAAAGCCATTCACGCAGGTGTGGAGCCGGATCCGTCTACCGGAGCCATCATGACTCCTATCTTTCAAACCTCCACATTTGTGCAGGCCTCCCCGTCCAAACACAAAGGCTATGCGTATGCACGCGGTGCAAATCCAACAAGAAATTCGTTGCAGAAAAGCATTGCGGCACTTGAAAATGGAAAATTCGGTATATGCTTCTCCTCCGGTATGGGGGCAACGGATGCCGTCATCAAATTGCTGAATCCTGGTGATGAAGTTATAACGAGCAATGATTTGTACGGAGGTTCGTACCGGATGTTCACCAAGGTGTACGAAAGATTTGGCATCAAATTCCATTTTCTGGATCTTACCAATGCGGCCAATCTTTCGCCCTTCATCAACAGCAAAACCCGGCTGATCTGGCTGGAGACACCCTCTAATCCGCTCATGCGGATCATCGATATTCAGGAATGTGTACGTCAGGCCAGGCTTCACCAAAATATTCTCGTAGCTGTTGACAATACTTTCGCCTCCCCATACCTGCAAAACCCTTTGGATCTGGGCGCTGACATTGTGATGCACTCCGTTACCAAATATCTGGGAGGGCACAGTGATGTTGTAATGGGTGCACTGGTCATGAATGACGAGAAACTTTACCAGGATCTCACTTTCATCATGAATTCATGTGGGGCCGTTCCCGGGCCTCAGGATTCTTTTCTTGTGCTTCGTGGCATCAAGACGCTTCATCTGAGAATGGAGCGCCACTGCTTCAATGGACGCAAGATTGCGGAACATCTAAGGCAGCATCCGAAAGTCGGGCATGTGCACTGGCCTGGATTTCCGGATCATCCAAACCACGCCATTGCCAGGAGACAAATGAAGGATTTTGGAGGCATGTTATCCTTCTCACTGAATGACGATAAGATTGAAAAAGCCACAAAATTGATGGAAAGCGTAAAGGTATTTTCGCTTGCGGAATCACTGGGCGGAGTAGAGTCCTTAATCAACCACCCTGCATCCATGACGCACGCCAGCATACCCCGCGATGAAAGGATCAAGAACGGATTGACAGATACTCTCATCAGGCTCAGCGTTGGCGTCGAAGACATCGAGGACCTGATTGCGGATCTTGACCAGGCAATGTATCAAGTATAGGAGCTTCAGGATATTTTTTGTGCAGGGATTCTGACGGTAAACTCACTTCCGGCAGGTGAAGTCTCAAGATCAATGTTTCCATTGAGACGATCCACGAGGGTTTTGACAATGGCCAGCCCCAATCCGTTTGAACTTTCACCTGCGGTGGGTCTGGCACTAAGTCTTTTGAATTTCCTGAACATCATTTCCCTGTCCTGGGACGAGAATCCAGGTCCTGTGTCCCTGACTCTTATAATGAGGTAAGGATCTGCCCAGGTACCTGAAACTTTTACAGTTGTGCCCAAGGGGGTAAACTTCACTGCATTCGAGATGAGGTTATCAAGAATCCTTCCGGTATACTCCTGTGAACCGGCAAAAAAACCGTCCGCTTCACACTTTGAATCCAATGTGATCTGCTTCGCTTCGGCTGCAGGACCGAAGAGCTGTATCTTCTCCGCGATCAGTTGACCAAGGCTAAATACCCCCGGCTTTGGCATATCGGCGGACTGCTCCAATGCATGAACATCAAGCAAATTGGTAATCAGATCCAAACCGGCTTTGGTGCTGTTGCGGATGTGATTAACATACTCCTGCTGAGACCTCGACATTGATTCACCTTCAATCTCCATGAGTTGAGTAAGTCCCTGAATTCTGCTCAGCGGAGACTTTAGATCATGCGCAACAATATTCATCAGCGCATCCTTTTCATGGTTGATGGCATCCAGGGTTGTGTTGGCCTGGGAAAGGCTTAGGTTTTGACTTTCTATTGCCTTCCGCTGGGCTATAATGCGTTGATTTTGTTCTTCCAGGGTGGTGTTCATCCTTTTCCTTCTTGCACTAACCCGGAAGAAGACTACGGTGAGTATCCCAAGGAAAATCACAATAAGGCCTAACACAATATTCTGCAACCGCTGCCGGGAAATCAGCATCTCATCCTGTTCCTGACGGGATCTCAATGAGGCATTCTCACGTTCAGCCTTCTCGATCAACAATTGGAACTGCAGGCGTTCTATTTCTTTGTTGAGGTCAGCATTCCTGATCTTTGCATCCAGGATCTGGTAAAGATCATCTGCTTCCTTGAACTTAATCCCATTTCCGATTTCGCGATATGCCAAAGCCAGGTATTTGGCGGCATCCCTCTGAATGATATGATTACCTGACTTTTCAGCAGAAGTCAGAATTTGCCGAAGTATGGGGATGGCCCGACTGGCATTGTGCTGAAGATTAAGACACTGTGCTTCTACCAGCCTCGCCCGTAAATAGATCTTTTGATTTGCATACTCGTTGATGTATTTGAATACTTCCCTGACGTGGCTTAAGGCTTCATCCAGCCGCCTTTCGCCAAGGAAAACTTCCGCGATACCTACATGAATTTCTGCCTCCGTCATCTTGTCGTGGACACCAGCCGCAATAGTTTCAGCTTGACGGAACGCCTGCAATGCACGCGACGCCGAATCCATTTCTGCATAAACCAAACCGAGCTCCATATAGGCCGACGCTGTAGCGCGGGGGTCTCCCATTCTTCTCCTGAGTTCGAGTGCCTTCCTTGAATTTATCAGCGCTTTGGTATAATCCTGCTTTGATTTAAACAGAGAGGCAAGACTACGGTATACATAAGCCGCGCCACTACTGTCATGGATATGGTTAAAAAGTTCCCCTGCCATCACAAAATTCGAATAGGCCCGAACCACGTCTCCCTGATCAAAAAACATACGACCAAGGTTATTGTAACCGTGGGCCATCTGAACAGTGTCTTGCTGCAATACCGCCATGCTGATTGCCTGGTTATGGTAACTCAAGGCCTCTTCAAGGTGACCCCCATATGACTTTGCCAGGCCAATGAAACTGAGTGGCTTCGAAAGTGTCTTTTGCATTCCCATCCTGTTGCCAAGCTCAAATGCCTTGTTACAATAGTAGATCGTACTGTCCGGGGAAGAGTAACGGAATTCAAAGCCTATCGAATTCAGGATGTCAAATTGCTCCAATGGCCCGGCAGTCTTCAGTGTATTTTTCAGGCTGTCGATGAGCCTTCGGTTCTGGG
Organism: Cyclobacteriaceae bacterium; assembly: GCA_039810905.1. Lineage (GTDB taxonomy): Bacteria > Bacteroidota > Bacteroidia > Cytophagales > Cyclobacteriaceae > ELB16-189. The sequence continues at coordinate 28,322 of JBDHXU010000030.1, forward strand.
CAGGTGCCTGAAAAGTCACGGCAATCAACACAGCAGCCATCCATTGGATCCGGAAAAATCGGTTTGGGGCGGGGACGGCAACCATGGTGCCCAAAATAGAAAACAAGAGTATCTTATTAGGTCGGATGTAAGAGAATAGTAAAAGTCCGAGCATTTCCCCGAAACCATTTTGCGATCATGAACCATTGGTCAAAAAATGCCAGATTCATGCTGAAAAATCATTAAATCGTGCTTGAATCAACCTATTGAATATGTTTAAAAGACTTACCTGGGTTGCCTTGTTCTTCCTGGCTGTTGTAACGGCATGGGGCCAAAAGAAGGGCACACCCGCAAAGACAACTGTAACTTTTGATGAAAAACTCTACAACGGCATAGAGTGGAGGAGTATTGGTCCTTACAGGGGCGGTCGATCGGCTGCGGTAACCGGAGTGTCCGGCAAACCAAATCTCTATTACATGGGATCAACTGGCGGCGGTGTGTGGCGTACAACCGATGCCGGCAATACATGGGAGAACATTTCCGATGGTTACTTCGGGGGCTCGATCGGATCTGTGGCCGTAAGCGAGTGGGATAACAACGTGATCTATGTGGGTGGTGGGGAAGGTACCGTTCGGGGTAATGTTTCCTACGGCTACGGCATCTATAAGAGCACCGATGCAGGAAAAACCTGGGCTTTCATGGGCCTGAAAGATTCAAGACATATTCCAAGGATAAGGATTCATCCTAAGAATCCGGATCTCGTCTACGCGGCCGTTCTTGGTGATCTCTTCAAATCTTCCGAAGAGCGTGGTGTTTATCGCTCAGAAGATGGTGGAAAGAACTGGAAACGTATCTTGTTCGCCAATGCCGATGCTGGTGCTGTTGATATCGCCATGGATCCAAATAATCCGCGCATCATGTTTGCCTCCATGTGGCGAATCCGAAGAACACCTTATAGCCTTGAAAGCGGGGGTGAGGGCTGTGGCATTTGGATGACCACGGATGGTGGAGATCATTGGACGGATATCAGCAAGAACGAAGGTCTTCCCAAGGGAACATGGGGCATCTCAGATGTTTCTGTATCGCCCGTAAATTCTAATAGGGTTTATGCCATTATCGAGAACGAGAACGGTGGTGTATTTCGCTCCGATGATGGAGGAAAGATCTGGAAGAGGATGAATGAAGACAGAAATCTGCGTCAACGTGCCTGGTATTATTCAAAAATTATTGCCGACACCAAGGATGTGGATATCTGCTACGTGATGAATGTTCAATACCACCGCTCCAAAGACGGCGGGAAAACCTTCCAGGCATTCAATGCCAACCATGGCGACCATCATGATCTCTGGATTTCTCCTGAAGACAATCAGCGCATGATCATCGCGGATGATGGAGGTGGTCAGGTATCCTTTGATGGAGGGGTGAATTGGTCTACTTACATGAACCAGCCCACCGCCCAGCATTATCGTGTTCTTACTGACAATCATTTCCCCTATCGCATTTATGGCGCGCAACAGGATAATTCCACGCAGCGAATCCTGCATCGTACGGATGCCGCAGTGATCAGCGAGCGTGACTGGGATGAATCCGCAGGCGGTGAAAGTGGCTGGATGGCTGTCGACCCCATGGACAATGAAGTAGTCTATGGAGGGTCTTACGACGGGCTGCTGGAAAGAAAGAATCACGCTACTGGTGAGAGCCGCAGCATTAACGCGTGGCCTGACAACCCGATGGGACACGGTGCTGAGGGAGCCAAATATCGCTTCCAGTGGAACTTCCCCATATTCTTCTCACCCCACGATCCAAAGAAAATGTACGCAGGGTCTAATGTTTTGCATGTGACCTATAATGGAGGCGAGTCCTGGGAAATCATTAGCCCTGATCTCACCAGAAATGATCCCTCCAAACTCGGACCCTCCGGCGGGCCCATAACCAAAGACAATACTGGCGTGGAGTACTATTGCACCATCTTTACAGCAGCTGAATCACCCTATGAGAAAGATCTCATCCTTGTTGGTTCTGATGACGGTTTGCTGCATTTGACCCGAGATGCAGGGAAGAACTGGGAGAAACTGACGGTGCCCGGCTTGCCTGAATGGACCATGATCAACAGCGTGGAGTTTGATCCATTTGTGAAGGGAGGCGCCTATGTTGCAGCCACCAGTTACAAATCAGGGGACTACCGGCCATACTTGTTTAAGACCAAAGATTACGGCAAGACATGGACTAAAATCACGGACGGCATTGACCCGGGCCATTTCACAAGGGTCGTAAGGGCAGACAAGAAGCGGGCTGGTCTTTTGTATGCTGGAACAGAAAGCGGTGCATACATTTCATTTGATGATGGCGCCAGCTGGAAACCTTTCCAGCTAAATCTGCCGCTGGTTCCTGTTACAGATCTTGCTATCAAGAACGATAACCTTATCGCTTCCACGCAAGGTCGCAGCTTCTGGCTCATTGATGACATCACACCACTTCATCAGCTGAACGAGACTGTTGCCACCGGTGAATTTAGCCTATTCAAACCCGCTCCAAGCTACAGGATTGCCGGGGTGGGATTCTCCATGAGATCTTCCAAGACGGCTGGAAAGAATCATCCCAACGGCGTCCTGATCCACTATTATCTCAAGGATACCACGAAGGCTTCCCTGTCGCTTGAAATCCTTGAGAGCAATGGGAAGCTGATAAAGAAATTTGCTGTCAAACCCGACAAGAAGGCCAAAGAAGAACAAATGAAAATCAAGCCCGGCGGCAATCGGTTCGTTTGGAACATGCGTTATCCTGATGCAGAAGGGTTTGACGGGCTCATTATGTGGGCTGGCAATCTCGCCGGACCCAAAGCCATGCCAGGGATGTACAAAGTGCGATTGACAGTTAATGGTAAATCGCAGGAGGCAGATTTCGAGATTCTGAAAGATCCCCGTACCAGCGGGACAACGGCTGATATTAAAGAGCAGTTTGATTTCCTGATCGGTGTAAGGGACAAGTTATCCGAGACGAACCTTGCCGTGAAAAAGATTCGTACGACACGGGATCAGATCAACAGGGTAATTGATCCCATGAAGGGCAAAGACGATATGAAGGATGTCACGGATATGGCCAAGTCTATCCTTGATGACATGAAGAAAATCGAAGAGAGCCTTTACCAAACAAAAAACAGGAGCGGTCAGGATCCTTTGAACTACCCTGTTCGGCTGAATAACAAGCTTGCGGCTCTGATGGGCGAAGCAGACGGCGCAGACTACAAGCCTACGCAACAAGTGAAAGCCGTCCGCCAGGAGATTACCGGCAAGATCGATGAGCAACTTCAGATCCTGAACAAGATCTTCACGGATCGCATACCCAAGTTCAACGATCTTGTGAAGCAAAAGCAGATCAATGCGGTGACGGAAGTGTTCTGAGAAGTCGATAGGACAAATAAAAAAAGCGGCCACTTTCGTGGCCGCTTTTTTAGCACTTAGTCTTAGTTTGCCTCCAGAATCCTGAACAACTCATCCAGGTTCGGTGTAATGATCAACTCCGTCCTTCTGTTCTTCTGTTTATTCCCATCGGAAGAGTTGGGCAGGATAGGTGAGAATTCCCCCTTGCCGGCGGCCGTAACCTGATTGGGCGACACGCCTGCTTTAGTGAGAATCTTGGTGATGGCCGTGGCGCGCATCACACTAAGATCCCAGTTGTCCTGCATGTACTGGGACTTCTTCCCGATGGGCACATTGTCTGTGTGACCCTCAACCATGATGTGAATGTCTTTCTGATCCTTAATCGCTTTGGCTAGCTGCTGAAGGGCCGTGACCCCTTTTTGATCAACCTCGATACTGCCGGATTGAAACAGCAACTGCTCCGCCAGGCTTACATACACCTTGCCGTTCTTCACATTAACTGTAAGGTCATTTTCCTTAAAGTTGAGCAACGCATTGCTGATCCTGTTTTTCAGATCCATCACGGCTTTGTCCTTGTTGGCCAACACCGTCTCCAACTCTCTTACCTTCTGCTCCCTTTCCAGCAAACTTGTGCTCAAGGAATCATTCTGGTGTCGGGTACGGTCCAGGTTTGCCTGGATGGCGAGCAACTGTTCTTTCTGTTGCTGCATGTCGCGATTAAGCTTGCCGCTGCTGTTGAGCAGATTCTTGTAATAGGCACTGAGTTGATCATACTCTTTGGTCAGATCAGCGATCTTCCGGGCAGTGGCACGCTTTTGCTCACCGAGCGAAGTGGTGTCTTCTTTCAGATGGGTTAATTTGTCATTCAGCGCACTGATATCGGCATTGGCTTTATTGAGCTGGTCTGACTTTTCAGCCAATTCACCCTCTGCCTTCACCTTTTGGGCAAGCATGTCATCATATTTCCGCTTGCTGACAATGCATGATTGTATTGAAAGGCTTAATAGAATCGCCCCGAGGCCCAGTTTAAAAAATGTCTTCATGGCCAGTTAGTTTAAAAAGTAATACGAAAGTATGGGTTAGAATTAATCCATGCAATAAGAGACCGTCATGGCTAAACTGGTTAGATTTGTTTAGAAAGGTGATTTGACAACTTTAACTATAACTTATGGAAGGCATGCTGAAACCCGGTTCATTCAAGGGCAAGACCATTCTGATAACCGGCGGCGGGACCGGCCTAGGCAGGTCAATGGGGAAATACCTGATGGAGCTGGGTGCCAACCTGGTCATTACAAGCCGAAAAAAGGAAGTGATCGACAAAACTGCCGCCGAGCTAAAGGATTTGACAGGCGGGCGCATTCTTAGCATACCCTGCGATGTACGCAAGTACGAAGAGATCGAACACCTGCTCAACGTTTCGGAAGAAGAGTTTGGCCAGGTTGATGGTGTGCTCAACAATGCAGCCGGCAATTTCATTAGCCCTACGGAGAGGCTTTCTCACAGAGCCTTTGATATTATAGTCGATATCGTACTGCGAGGTACCTACTACATGACGCTGGCTATGGGGAAACGATGGATTGCCAGGAACCATCCCGGCACGTTTCTCAACATAGTCACCACCTATGCATGGACCGGTTCCGGATATGTAGTTCCCTCGGCCTGCGGAAAGGCAGGTGTGCTTGCTTTGACCCGGTCTTTAGCAGTGGAATGGGGCAAGTACAAGATCCGCTGTAATGCGATCGCCCCAGGTCCGTTCCCAACTGAAGGAGCCTGGAGCAGATTGATGCCTGGCGATCTTGCCAGCAAGTTTGATCCTGCGAAGCGTATACCCTTGCATCGCGTCGGCGATCATCAGGAACTTGCTAATTTGGCTGCCTATCTTCTGTCCGAGTATTCAGCTTACATTACAGGAGAGGTCGTTACTATTGACGGAGGTGAATGGCTTCGCAATGGCGGTGAGTTCAGTCACCTCGAGGAACTTCCTGCGGAAATGTGGGA
>JBDHXU010000031.1:0-32957 GCA_039810905.1 Cyclobacteriaceae bacterium
TCAAACATCAACTGGTGGCTAAGGTAAGTACCGCCATAGGTAGATGCTGTGTACCCTGAAGTAAACCATGGATGACGATAGTCTGGCGTTAATGCGCCATTGAACCTAAACTCCATGTTCTCAGACGACGTAGTGAGGAACTTCGAAGTATTGGTCACGGACTGACCGCCAATGGTTGCCGGAAGCGGATTGTTAAGAATGTCATTGATCACATTGACGTAGTTGATGTTCGGGAATTTTGACTGCACCAACCGTGTTTGAACCAGCATTCTCAGCTTCAGCGAATACGCGGCCTTTGTCCACCGCACCCTATCACCGCCGAAGATGGGGTCACCGGCCGCAAAACTCACACCACTGGGCGTATTGAAGTTTGCAATGGCAGCATCCAAGACGTTAAAGAGATCAGCATAGATTGACACCGGATCATCATACTTGGGATTTACATTAGGGGATGCAGAATTGTCACCGTTGAACGCTTCTGAATAAGGCACTGCTCCCCACAAGTCCACGAGATTAAGAAAATAATAGGCCTTGAGGGTTTGAGCGATCCCCAAATAAACCGGGAGATTGACAGAATTGGGATCCCTGATAATGGATTCCAGATCTTTCAGCGGTCCCGGGTACAGAGCCGTCCATGTTCCGGAAAAAGATGATGTAGTGAGATTGAAGTCATCCGCACTGGTCATCATCCCCATGAAGCCATGAATGTTTCTGTTAAATCCCCCCTCAAAAGTAGTGGAAGCACTTGCTATCGCATTGGGCAGGATCAGATCCGGTGAAGCCGTAGACGGGCTTCTCGGATCTGTATTGATGTCCAGCTTAAACAAATCGCAGCTGGTCATCACAACAATCAGCATCATCACCATGGATGCTCTGCCGACAAATGATTTAATAGGTTTTTTCATACTTGATTGCCTTTTAGATCCTTCAAAAAATTTCAGAAGGTAAGTGACAGATTCACACCATAACGCTTGGTCGTCGGGGTAGCGCCTGTCTCGAAACCCTGAACGTTGCTGGAAGCTACAGTGGCTGCCACTTCCGGATCCAGGTGAATGTCCTTCGGCAGGTTCGGCGTGTACCACCACAGGTTGCGGCCTGAAATGGAGATCCTTGCTGAACCAAAAGGTGTCTTGCTGAGAACACTCTTGGGAATGGTATAACCCAGCGTCACTTCACGCAAACGCACGACCGTAGCATCGTAAATATTCACGTTGTCAGCACCATATGCACCAAAGCCACCGCTGAAGTGATAGTCAAATCGCGTGATCGGCGTTGTGTTCTTGATAGGATTGCCACCGGCATCAGTTTTGGCTATGCCATGCAGACCGTCTGCAGTAAACTGAGTGGGATCACCATAAACCCCGGGGATGATGAATACCCCTTCACGATCCAGCTGGCTCGCCAGCATACCTCTCAACTGCAATGACGCAGTAGTCTGTGAGAAGATCTGTCCACCCTGTTTCCAGTCGAGCAGTGCGGTAAGGGTAAAGCCCTTCCAGCTGAAGGTGTTGGTTAAACCCAACATGAAATCAGGGTTCGGGTTTCCGATAACCTGGCCTTTAGGTAACACATAAGGAACACCAACAGACTCGTTGATCAGCAAGTTGCCCTTGTCATCACGGGCATTGGTTGTGCCATAAATCTGTGCATACGGGAAACCTTTCTTTTGTACGTTCTGAAGAATCCCGCTATTACCGCCACCAAGGCCGGTCACAAACAACTCACCACCCGGTACGTCTACAACAAGGGTACGAATGCGTGTGTATGCTGCGTAGATATCCCACTGGAAGCCATTGCTCAGCTTCACTGGTGTGATATTCAAGCCTACTTCCCAACCCTGGTTCTGCACCTCGCCGGCATTCACCACCGCTGTGGAGAAGCCCGATGATGTGGAGACTCGGGTGGGCACGATCTGATTGGTGGAGTTGCGCTTGAACCAAGTTACGTCCAACCTTACTCGATCACTCTTGTGACCTAATTCGAGGCCAAACTCAAGTTCCTTCGTCAACTCGTTCTTCAGATTGAAGTTACCCAACTGGTTGCCGAGGGTTGCGGCACGGAAAGTACCGCTCAGGGTAGTATAGGCAGGGTTCACGTTGTAATATGTTGAAGTCAGATAAGGATCTGCTTCTCGACCCACCTGCGTGTAAGCCGCGCGTACTTTCACATTATTGAAAATGTTATTCAAAGCATCCGTGGCCTCATTAACGAGGAAAGATGCGCTAACGCCTGGATAAAAGAAACTGCGATTAGCTGTAGGCAGCGTTGAAGCCCAGTCATTACGTGCTACCACGTTTACGTTCAGGTACTTGTTGTACGTAAACTGCAGATCGGTGTACACGCCGATAAGTCTTCTGATTTGATACACATCACCACCAAAACGTGAACCGCCGGTATTAGGTACAATCTGCTGATTGGCCGTATTGGCAATACTGAAAAGGCCCGGAACAATAAAGTCGGTTCCCAGTGCCTGACTACGCCAAAACTCGCGCTGGTTAGCATTCATACCCACAATACCACGGAAGTTGAGCTTAGGCCCAAGATCTTTGGTCACCGTGAAGATCAGGTTGTAATCTTGTTCGGTATTGGTCAGGTTGTCAATCCAAATCTGACCTGCAGGTGTGTAGGCAGAACCTTTGGCCACAACGCTTCTACGATTGTCTGTATAGGTGTTAATGCCACCTTTCAGAGAAACCTCCAGCCAATCAGTTATATCATACTTCAGGCTGAGGTTGCCGTAAACACGGTTCACATTACTGTTATACAGGTTGTACTTCGTGATCCAGATAGGGTTGTCGAGAGGACGATAGAAGATGTTGGACTTCGTGATTGGATTCTCATAAGGGTACCCCATCAGGTTGTAGTTGCGAGGCAGATAGAAGAGACGGTCAAAGACCGATCCTTCACTGCCACCCGAATAGTCACTGAAGATACTGGGAGAGGCCTGAGGCGTTTGCTGCGTGGTGTTCACGTAGTTTACAGCACCCTGAACGAACAGGCCATTATCAAGGTGGCCACTGCCTCCAAAATTAAGGGCTGTACGGCTTGCCTTTTGGTTAGGAATGATACCCTCCTGGGTCATCCTTGAAATACCTGCGGTGATACCGGCCTTTTCGCCAGTATTGGTGATGTTGATCCCATTTTCAATCACACTCCCGGTTTGAAAGAAATCCTGAATGTTGTTGTAGGCCTTGGCCGGGATGGTTGCTGGCCGGTCAGGAATTCCATCTCCATTGCTGTCTTCAAATACGCCCGGATAAAGGGCGGCGTCCGCCAGTGCAATTGGCGCTGCAGTATTTCCACTGCCCTGAGCCAATGGATGCGCGAAGGTGTCATCAGGGTATCCTAAGGTATACGTATGGGAATAACGGGGCTTACCGCCATAGTACTGGTTATTCAGTTGATCTACGTACTCAGGGAAAGGTGCCCCCCAGTTGCCGATAAATCCACCGTTGTAGTTCTGGCTGGATCCCTGCATGTACACGCTTTGATAATCCGGGATACCGGAAATCTTCTCCACGTTGTATGAGGTGTTGTAAGCAACTTCCAGTCCCTTCTTGGAATTTTTCTTTCCGGCTTTGGTCGTCACCACCACTACCCCATTGGTAGCGCGGGACCCATAAAGTGCGGCTGCCGCAGCACCCTTCAACACGGTAATGGATTCGATGTTGTTCGGATCCAGGTCAAAGGCCCGGTTTGAGAATTGAGTACCACGGTTAGCGCCAAAGGATTCGTTGACGCTATTATCAAAGGGAATACCATCCACAACAAACAGCGGCTGAGTGTTTCCCGTCAGGGTAGAGAACCCGCGTATGTTAATCTTTGTGGATTGACCGGGAGCGCCACCTGTTCCGTTGATTACCACACCAGGCATCTTACCCTGGAGGGCACGGAGGGGGTCCGGTTCAGATCGTTGTTGCATAGCCGATCCGGAGACATTGGCAATGGAATATCCCAGTGCCTTCTTCTCGCGCTCGATACCGGCTGCAGTCACAACGACTTCGGAGAGCTGTTGAACATCCAGTGACAGACCTACATCTACCACAGACCGTTCACCAATCTGGACTTCCTGGGTTTGAAGACCAATAAAGGAGAAAACCAGAATTCCTCCTCCACTTGGAACTGACAAGGAATAGGTACCATTTGCGTCGGTGACCGTTCCATTTGTAGTTCCCTTCAAGACCACGTTCACACCGGGTAAGGTTGTGCCGTCTTCGGCAGACTTTACCTTTCCCGTCACCACCCGCTCCTGCGCCAGGGCTGTACCCAGGCAGAAAGCAAGCGCCAAGCAAAGCAGTAAACTTCTCTTCATAGGGACTTTTTAGGTTAGGTTTGGAAGGTTAAATGTAAGGGCCAAAGTCAAAATTGGAAATGGCCGTTAAGAAATTATTAAGCATTTTTTCTCCCGGAACCTGAAGAAATTGCCGTATAGCATCATCTTTTGCCGAACATCATAGATCAATAGTATATGTAACTAGATGGCCTGGCACCCGTTTTTTGGCGGATTCAATGCGCCAATACCGGGATGTTGTAAAAAAGAAGAGGGGCACCCGATATGATCGGGTGCCCCTCAAGTATAGGTTATTAGATTTCTCTAATCCGTTCTTTAGGCCTCCGCTACGACTGAAACAAATGACTTGTCGGCGCGGCCCTTCTTGAAAAGTACGGTACCGTTTGAAAGCGCAAAAAGTGTGTGATCCTTACCCATCCCTACATTTCGACCAGGGTGATGCTTGGTGCCTCTCTGGCGTACAATAATATTACCGGCAACAACCTTCTGACCACCGAATACTTTGATCCCAAGTCTTTTGCTTTCTGACTCTCTGCCGTTCTTTACTTTACCCTCACCTTTCTTATGTGCCATGGCTCAAATGCGTTTTGATACAATTATGCCTTAATGCTTTCTATCTGAACTTTGGTCAATTGCTGGCGATGACCATTCTTAAGGGCATAGCCCTTTCTGCGCTTCTTCTTGAAGATGATGACTTTATCATCTTTCACATGCTCAAGGATCTTCCCTGAAATGCTCGCCCCTTTGATAACCGGGGTGCCCACTTGCACCTTTCCATCCGTGTCAATAAGAAGAACCTTGTCAAATTTGACAGAGGCGCCTTCTTCGGCCTCAAGGCGTGGCGTGTATACGTATTGGTCCTTCTCAACCTTGAACTGCTTGCCTGCGATATCTACTACTGCGTACATGGCTCTTTTTGAAAATGGAGTGCAAAGATAGAGCAAATGGCCTGAAAAACCAAGGTCAACCCCAAATAGGCTCATTGGCCTTAAAATGGGGCTTTTTCTGCTTTTCTGAAGGCCTTCATTCAGCACTTAAGAGTTTCTTAAATGTGCACCGCTGTTGGGTCGCCAAACCATCAAATTTTTCACCAGAAAAATTTCAAAAAAATTATCGTTTGAGACTTCACTTTCCAGTTGAAGGTTAAGTGAATGAAAATGAATTGCTTTTCATTTCACAGCAGCGACACATGTTTGCAAAGAGGCCGATACCTGCAGGTTGGGTCCTTTGATTTGAAGAGGCCATTTCAAATATTTGTCAGTCTCCAATCCACTCTTTGATTTCGTGTTTTGACTCACGAAAAGTGATCGAGGAATTGCTGGCTGCATGAGTGGACGGGAGATTATTTTATTTGACATAAAACATCCTGACCATGAATAAACCTTTACCGGAAGAACCTATTCTTAAGGAAAACAAGGACCGATTCGTTCTCTTCCCGATCGTCCATCACGACATCTGGAAGTTTTACAAGCAAGCCGAAGCCAGTTTCTGGACGGCCGAAGAAATTGACCTCAGCCATGACCTACGCGATTGGGCCAACCTCAATGACGGGGAGAGACACTTTATTACCCATGTTTTGGCCTTTTTTGCTGCCAGCGATGGCATCGTCAACGAAAACCTCGCGGAACACTTTGTTGGAGAGGTTCAATACACTGAAGCGAAGTTCTTCTATGGGTTTCAGATTGCCATTGAAAACATCCATTCCGAAACCTATTCCCTTCTGATTGACACTTATGTAAAAGATCCCAAGGAAAAAGACAGGCTTTTCCATGCAGTAGAGACCCTGGATTGTGTCAAGAAAAAGGCGGATTGGGCCCTGCGCTGGATTGATCAAGGGAATTTCCACGAGCGATTAATCGCATTTGCCGCAGTGGAAGGCATTTTCTTTTCGGGCTCCTTCTGTTCCATCTTCTGGCTGAAGAAGCGCGGACTCATGCCCGGTCTCAGTTTCTCCAATGAGTTGATTTCCCGTGATGAAGGTCTGCATTGCGACTTCGCCTGTCATCTGTACACCAAGCATGTGGTGAACAAGTTGCCGGAGGATAAAATCATTGAAATCATCAAGGATGCTGTAGCCATCGAGCAGGAGTTCGTCACAGACGCCATTCCAGTAAATCTTATCGGCATGAATGCCCAGCTCATGTGCCAGTACATTGAATTCGTGGCCGATCGCCTTTTGGATGAATTGATAGGTAAAAAGGTGTACGGCTCCACCAATCCTTTCGACTTCATGGACATGATTTCACTGCGCGGCAAGACCAATTTCTTTGAAAAACGTGTGGCTGAATACCAGAAGGCCGGGGTCATGAAGAGTACTGAAAAAGATGCCGCGCCTAAATTTTCATTGAATGAAGATTTTTAATTACCTTTTGATACTATTTTTTAAACTTTTCATACACCCAAAACAACCCTAGAACATGCTTGTATTAAAGCGTGACGGACACAGAGAGTCTGTCAAGTTCGACAAAATCACTGCCCGGATTGAGAAACTCTGCTACGGACTTGATCCGAAATTTGTAAACCCGGTGGAAGTAGCCATGAAGGTCATCAACGGCCTTTACGATGGTGTGTCTACGCAGGAGTTGGATAACCTGGCTGCTGAGATCGCGGCCACCATGACCACCCGCCATCCGGACTTTGCCAAGTTGGCTGCGCGTATTGCGGTTTCGAATCTTCACAAAACAACAAGCAAGTCTTTCTCGAATACCATGAAGAGGCTCTACCAGCATGTAGATGCCAAGACCGGTCAAAATGCGCCGATGATCTCCAAGGAAACATGGCGCGTTATCCGCAGTCACGCCGCCGAATTGGATGATGCCATTTTGTACGATCGTGATTTCGGATATGATTACTTCGGGTTCAAGACATTGGAGCGCTCCTATCTGATGAAAATCGACGGGAAGGTTGTCGAAAGACCTCAGCACATGCTCATGCGTGTGGCGGTGGGCATTCATGGCGAGGATATTCCTGCTGCCATAGAAACCTACAATCTCCTTTCGGAAAAATGGTTTACGCACGCCACCCCCACCCTTTTCAACGCCGGAACCCCCAAGCCACAGCTCTCCTCCTGCTTTCTCCTGACTATGAAGGACGACAGCATCGATGGCATTTATGATACGCTGAAGAACTGCGCCAAGATTTCACAATCCGCAGGCGGCATCGGTCTGAGCATTCACAACGTCCGCGCAAAAGGCTCCTACATAAAAGGGACTGGTGGTACTTCCAATGGTATCGTTCCCATGCTGCGGAACTTTGACATGACGGCCCGATACGTAGATCAGGGCGGTGGTAAACGCAAAGGAAGTTTTGCAATTTATCTGGAACCCTGGCATGCAGATATTTTTGAATTCCTCGACCTGAAGAAGAACCATGGCAAGGAGGAAATGCGTGCGCGTGATTTGTTCTACGCTTTGTGGATTTCTGATTTATTCATGCAGCGTGTAGAAAATAACGAAATGTGGTCTCTCTTCTGCCCCAATGAGGCACCCGGACTTGCAGATTGCTACGGGGAAGATTTTGAGCGCTTATACGAGAAATATGAAAAAGAGGGGAAGTTCCGTCGTCAGGTGAAGGCACAGGATCTCTGGTTCGAGATACTGGAGTCGCAGATTGAAACCGGAACGCCGTATATTCTCTACAAGGACTCTGCCAACAAGAAGTCCAATCAGAAGAATCTCGGCACAATCAAATCCAGCAACCTCTGCACAGAAATCATTGAGTACACATCGGCAGATGAAATTGCCGTTTGCAACCTTGCTTCGCTGGCGCTACCCAAGTTCGTCACGGCCGATGGCCGCTTTGATCACCAGAAGCTGTATGAAATCACCAAAGTGGTGACACGCAACCTCAACAAGGTAATTGATATCAATTACTATCCTGTTCAGGAAGCGAGGAAATCCAATATGCGTCACCGCCCCATAGGGCTGGGGGTGCAGGGCCTTGCCGATGTGTTTATCATGTTGCGCATGCCCTTTGATTCCGATGAAGCACGAGGCCTGAACAGTGACATTTTCGAGACTATCTATTTTGGAGCCATGGAGGCATCCATGGAACTGGCCAAACAGAATGGCGCCTACGAAACCTACAAGGGCTCTCCTGTATCGAAAGGCATCTTCCAGTTTGACATGTGGGGAGTGACTCCTTCGTCCGGAAGATGGAACTGGGAACAACTCAAGCGCGATGTAAAACAATTTGGCGTAAGAAACTCACTGCTGGTAGCCCCCATGCCCACAGCATCAACCTCGCAGATTCTGGGCAACAACGAATGCTTTGAGCCTTACACGTCAAACATTTACACACGCCGCACGCTTTCAGGCGAATTCATCGTGGTTAATCGACACCTGATGAAGGACCTCATGAGCCTGGGCCTGTGGAGCGAAACACTCCGCCATAAGCTGATCGCAGCCAATGGTTCAGTTCAGGACATACCAGAGATTCCACAGCATATCAAAGACATCTATAAGACAGTTTGGGAGATCTCCCAGAAGGCCATTATCGACATGTCAGCCGACCGCGGCGCCTATATTTGTCAATCACAAAGTCTCAATATTCATCTTACAAATCCGAACTTCGGAAAACTGACTTCCATGCATTTCTATGCCTGGAAGAAAGGTCTGAAGACAGGGATGTATTATTTGCGTTCTACGGCCGCAGCCGATGCCATCAAGTTCACGCTTGACAAGAATGCGGCTGGTCAGCCTGCATCAGTTGAATCCACCGTTCAGGAGGTAGTTTCGGCTGCCTCACCGGTGGCTGCCGTCGCCACAGCCATCGAAGCTCAAACGACCATCCCTTACAGCGATGCATCGGATGAACAGAAGCGCGCCGACATGGCCTGCTCATTGGACAACCCGGACGCGTGTGAGGCGTGCGGCAGCTGAAAAACCTGACACGAAGTTAAAAACCCGGTTCGCCGGGTTTTTCCATTTATGGAAGGGCCTTAATCATCGGTCCATCCTCTAGCGCTTGGAATTTGTCTTTGACTTATTTGAAGGTTTCCTGTTCCGTGTGGGGCTTTTTGGCTTGTTGCCAAGTGTTGTCCTCACCTTAGCATTATTATCCTCTTTTGGATTATGATTTTCATCTGCCACCTTCTGTGCCGAAACAGCACCCTTGTCCCACCCAATTCCAATATTAATGCCGGCTCTGAGGGTAAGCAGTTGTGAACTGTTCAGGTAGCTGTTGAGATTCTGGTCACTAATAAGGGAGGCCGGAGCCTTGAGCAGATTGTCTCCAACAAAATATATCTGAACCGGTGTCACATTAAAGGATACACCAAGACCGATGTTATTGTAGGATCGATTGGAGACCGTATACGTCAACGAAGTACTTACCCACTTCCCAAAATTCTTGTTCACGGCAGCGGTCATCCCGGAGGCATAACGTCCTCTGAAGGCCTCAGTGAAGAAGAGGGCCCCCACGCTGAGGTTATTGATAATCTCATAGGAGCCGCTCAGATAGGCCTTTGCGGGAAGCATGGTTGTGTAAGAACCTGTTGAAGTTTCCTTCATTTTGAACTTGTTCTGGATGGAATCCAGTTGTGAGCTGATATAGTCCTTATTGCCGTTCAAAAGTTTATTTACGTCTAAACCTGAGAAGGTATATTTTGCCGAAGCCGGATCAAGGGTATATTGCTGGGTATCATTCTTCCATGTTATAAAACCAATGTCATTGAGGCTGAACCCAAGGGTGAGTTTATCTAATTTATAAGTGGCCCCAATGTCCACACCCAATCCACTGTTCTTGAAGTAGTCGCCCAGATTAACGGACGAATTGCTTTTGTTAAGACTGGCAATGCCTGATGATCTCACCCTAGCATCACCGGTTGCCGTAATCTGATAGGTATCACTTACCTGAACAACCAAGGAGGAAGACTCCGTCGTGATGTTGTTGACGCCAACCAGATACTTCAACCGCCCACCAATGGTAAACTTTGAATTAATCTGGCGAGCAATTCCCATGCTCGTAGACAAATACGTAACAGCCTCCTCCTGCGGGCTGGTATTGGAATATGTTCCGACGATGGGAGCAGTCCCATCCACCAATAGTGCTGCCAAACCTTTTTCTATCATGGACCGATTGTATCCTTTCAGGGTGGAGCTGAACATTATATAGGTCCTCGGTTTGATTCGCATCCCGAATCTCAGGAGATCGGCTTGTGCTGTAAGTTGTATATAGTTTTGTTGGGCCAGGCTGTTCACCCAATTGGAGAGGTTGGCTGTAACCACTCCGTTGGTTTTAGTAGCCAGGCTGTTATAAGTAAATCCATTGTTCGTATAGATTGCTGCCACCGAAGAAATGACAGGCAAGCCAATGCTCATCTTGTAACGTGGCATGATTGCCGGATTGGCTTCCACGACCTGAGGAAGGCTATTCATGAAATATAAGGTGCCTTCGGTCTGCCCGAAGGTAGAATTTGCCCAACCGCAAATGAGTATAACCAGGATCAGGTACTTTCTCATCTGGCAGTGATGTTTAGAGTTGCCAGTATGCCTACGTTCAATTTCAGTTTGTACGAAGCCTTGAACTTGACATTCAGCAGATTACCGCTGGGATCCTTTGCCGTAGTGAGCCTCGACCGGATAAGAATGTGGCTCGAAGAAAAGAGTTTGTTGATCTTTTCAGTTGCGAGGTCAAGCTTCTGGTCTGAAGTGCCTGGTGTCTGAAGCTCGCCCGCACCTGTAACTGAACTAGCTTTCACCAGGTAAAGCTGGTTGGTAGTCAGAAGGGAATCCAGAATTGTGTAATTCTTGTCTGCAAGGTACATCTGGATATAGGCGCCAAGCGGCAATTCATTGGTTGCCTTGACAATCAACGCCGCCTTGGAAATATCAGCCTGGGTAATCTTGCTCAGATCAATGTTGAGTGTGTCCAGCATGCTGATTCCAGAAGCCTGCCCATAGAGAGGGATTTCTGCAGTGAGTTTGATTCTCAGCCTGCTGGTGTCCGCCAGAAAATTATTACCGCCAGTAAGTCCCTTGTTGATTCTGGCAGATGCCGAATAGGCCAGTTGAGTAGGACCAAAGTTGATAACATTAATTGGATTGGTTACCGAAATATTTGTAATCGCGCTGCTGCCCAGCGTTGTTGGATAGTTTACCGTAACCGGGCTGGCGGGTGATATCTGCAGCGGAAGAGCAGATGTTCCTTTCTGAGCCTCCAGTTTCGAAAAGGTCACTTCCAGCGGAACCCCGTAATCATTGGTGACGATAAGACCCAGCTTCGGCTGAACGAATGAGACTTTAGATTTCAGCAATGAGGAGTTGAAAACTGAAATGTCTATTGTTTGTGAAGGAATGGTTGCTGTCTGATCACCTAAGAACCCTTTGATATACGTATAACTGAGACCATTGCTTCCTGACCCTGTGAAGCTAAGGGAGGCATTTACAATGGACCCGGGTGAAATATATATGCTGTTCGTGTGCTTCTTCAGAACCAGTTCCAGTTTGATGTTGAACTTATTCTTATTCATCTTGATGATGTAATTCTGGAGGTTCTGCGAACCCACTCCTGAAGAGGCTGAGAAGGCCAGGGGCGCCTGTGTATTCTTATCAACGATGTCAGTCAATGTGAAATTAACCTGATAGGGAACATTTGGGTTGGGTGGTGAGACTGCCAGGTTATAGCCGAGTATGCTTGGGCTCTTCAGCAGCATCTCGCTTAGTTGTGCCGGAGAAAGTCCGATATCAATCTGCTGGTTAACAGTGATGACCGATACGTCGTTTGAATTGGGTGGAATTGTGCCACTGGGCAACTGAAGCCCTACTGTGACGTTCTTCACCGGGATTTTTAAGCCATTTAGTTGATTGATCGCATTGGAATTCAGTGAATCCTGGTAATAGAAATACAACAATCCATCAGGATACGTCTTGATGTAGGCCGAGTCCTTGTTGGTGAGTAATTCGAGGATGCTTATGTTTCCATATGCCAGTGGCAGCGCCACTACGGGCTGCAGGTTGACTGCCTTAATGTCATAATCGCTTTCATTAACACATGAAAAAAGTGATATAAGCCCAAGGAGCAGGAAGACCCTAACAGACATAGTGGATACTTTAGTCCGCATTTATTGGGGACAAGGTAGTAGAAGTAACCGTATTATTTGAGGGCGCCTTGTTTGATTTCGTCTACAACAGAAGGATCCAAAAGCGTGGTCACGTCACCCAGATTGGAAGTGTCGCCTTCTGCCACTTTTCTGAGAATCCTTCGCATAATCTTGCCTGACCGTGTCTTGGGCAGACCGGAAACAAACTGAATCTTGTCGGGTTTGGCAATGGGACCGATGATCCTGGATACCAGGTCACGTATTTCTGCCCTAAGCTGTTCCTCGGCACCTGGTTTCTCGTAGCAGGTTACATATGCGTAAATTCCCTGGCCTTTGATGTCGTGTGGATAGCCTACAACCGCCGTTTCACAAACATTGATATGCTCATCAATTGCACTTTCAATTTCCGCGGTTCCTAGGTTGTGTCCGGAAACAATGATAATATCATCTACTCGTCCGGTAATGCGGTAGTTCCCATCTTCATCGCGTTTGCATCCATCGCCAGTAAAGTACTTGCCAGGGAAAGTGGAGAAATAAGTGTCTTTGAATCGCTGATGGTCGCCGTAAATGGTACGGGCCATTGCCGGCCACGGGAACTTCAGCGCGAGTCTCCCTTCCACATGATCTTCAAGCAATTCGCTTCCCTTCTCGTCCATGACGGCTGGTTGCACTCCTGGCAGCGGCAATGTTGCATGTGCAGGTTTCAATTTGGTCACGTTTGCAATCGGTGATATCATAATGGCCCCCGTTTCGGTCTGCCACCAGGTATCCACGATCGGGCAGTTGCCCTTTCCGATGTTCTCATGGTACCAATGCCATGCCTCTTCATTGATTGGTTCACCAACCGTTCCGAGTACCTGAAGAGAAGATAGATCATATTTCTCGACAAATTCGATAGGGGCTTTCTCCAAAGAGCGTATCGCTGTTGGCGCAGTGTAAAAGATGTTTACTTTGTGCCGTTCAATGGCTTGCCAAAATCTGCCCCAATCAGGCCAAGATGGAATACCCTCGAACATGATGGAAGTGGCGGCGTTAAGCAGAGGACCATATATGATGTATGAGTGTCCTGTTACCCAACCAACGTCTGCTGTACACCAAAAGATTGTTCCTGGCTTATATTGGAATACCGTCTTGAAAGTATACGCAGTCTGAACCATGTATCCGCCACAAGTATGCACCATACCTTTTGGCTTTCCCGTTGAGCCCGATGTATACAGAATAAAGAGCAGATCCTCACTGTCCATCTCCTCTGCCGGGCAATCAGGACCGACCTTAGCCATCTCCTGACCCCACCAAAAGTCCCGACCGGCCTGTATAGCCGGTTTTGTCCCCACGCGTTCCAGGATGATGATCGATTCAACGGTTGGACATCTCGTTACTGCCTCATCCACGATCTTCTTGAGGTCAATCACTTTGTCCCCCCTGAACGCACCATCTGCAGTCAGTACCACCTTGCATCCTGCATCGGTAATGCGGTCAACCAGCGACCCCGAAGAAAATCCGGCAAAAACCACCGAGTGTACAGCACCAATCCTGGCGCATCCCAGCACAGCATAAGCCAACTCAGGCACCATAGGCATGTAGATGCAGACACGGTCACCTTTCTTCACACCATGCTCCTTCAGCATATTCCCCACCCGGCACACCTGATGATGGAGTTCTTTATAGGTGATTTTTTTGGACTCATGGTATGGATTATTGGGCTCCCAGATGATCGCTGTCTGGTCCCCCCGGTCAGCAAGGTGCCTGTCTATACAGTTCTCGGTAATGTTCATCTTGCCTCCAATGAACCATTGCACCTCAGGTTTCTTGAAATCCCATTTGAGCACCTTCTTCCATTTCTTTCTCCACAAGAATTCATCTGCCACCTCCGCCCAAAATCCTTCGGGGTCGTCAACACTCTTTTTGTATAAATCCTGGTATTCTCTTATACTGGTAATCATCACCGGTCGCATTTTTGGAACATTCAATATACACCTGATCCTTTCATTTTCCAGTGAGGCCTCTCAAGAAATTCCTGCGGATCTGATCGCCCTGGAAGTCGGAATGGGCAATAGAAGCCTTTGCGGTGTAGACGTCTCCAAACTAACGGCTGATGGGGTATTCTTGATTATCAGGGGTTTTCATTTATGCATCACAGGAATTAATTGATTAACTAAGCTATACGAACATAGGCTGGACTGCCAGGTAATGATACCCAGGAATACACCGATCGAAATTGAATCTATCCTTGTCGTAGTGGTGATTTACCGCATGCCTGTCGCATCCACCACCGCATGGACTTCTTTGTTGCCAAACTCAAACAAAATGAAGAGGCTTGATGTGCTGTTTTATGACAACAGCCCATCCCCCCAGCATGTTCCGGATCAGCCTTATCTGAACGTCCATTACATACATGATCATCGTAATCCAGGAGTCAGTACTGCATATAATAGCGCAGCAAAATTGGCAAAGCACCTGAACAAAGGCTGGTTGCTGCTGCTCGATCAGGACACAGAATGGAACCAAGCGGCGCTTTCGATGTACCTGGAAACTGCAGCCAGCCATGCCGAAGCGAAAGTGATCCATCAATGGATACAATGACTTCATCGAAGTAATTGATGATCTCCTGAGCATGCCGCTCCAACGTAAGACCGGTAGACAGCAGCGACATTCTTATGCCAGTCTTTTTCAGAAGCTGAAAAAGGGACCACAGATTGGAATGCATCAGCGCTTCACCTCCGGAAAGAGTAACATGCCTCACACCCAGTTTTGAAAATGAGTCCACATGTTGCTGAAGGTATTCAACAGATAGTTCCTTCTTTTCTGCATTAGCCTTCCAGATGTCGCACATGATACAGCGGCAATTACACCTGCTGTGGGGCATCAGCACCAGGATCGGCAGTTAATAAATCCGGTTGGTGAACAGATTGGCTGCCCGCTGTAGTAGACCCATAGTTATAAACCTCCCAAGTTAGAGAGCTGAGTCACCTGTCACAAGCTCAAGAATGGGGGTTTTACTGTGCCACTGTCAGTGCGTCTGCAAGACCAGGGGAAGTATAATGCCTGATTCCCTCAGGTGTACTGTATACGAAGAAGGCCTCAAGCTCAGGGTGTGACTTTAGCAACTCAATGCCCTTCTCATGTCCCATGGACATGAATGCTGTAGCCCAGGCATCAGCAGTAGAACAGTCCTTGGCAAAAACCGTAACACACAAAACCGCCCGTTGCGCCGGGAATCCAGTAAATGGATCCAGGGTATGAGAGTACTTTCTTCCATCCACAATTCTGAAATTGAAGTAATTGCCAGAAGTGGAATACCCCTGATCTCTAATGCGCGTTGTGGCAATGAATTTTTGTTCTTCATAGTTCGATTCGGGATCCAGTATGCCAATTTCCCAGTCTCTGTTCTCCTTCAGGTTTCTACCATGGGCCACCCCCTCACCCCCCAGCTCGATGAAGTAGTCAATTATCTCCCTGCTTTTGAAGAAATCCCCAATTACATCTGCTCCATAACCTTGCCCTATGGCGCTAAAGTCCAACTGCACCCTTGGATCAAGCTTCCAGGCACTGTCTTTGTTGAATTGGATCTTCTCGAAACCGACATATTCCTTCACGCGCATCACCTCTGCAGTGTCGGGCCTTTCCACTTTTCTGGGTCCAAAGCCCCAGGCGTTTACCAGGGGCATGACGGTGGGATCGTAAGCTCCTCCCGAGCCTTTCACCACTTCCTGAGATTTAAGTAATGGTGGATAAAAGTAAGGTAGCGTGAAGTGAACACCATGGTCAGATCTATTGAACCGCGAAATATCGGCCGTTGTATCATAAGTGTTAATGGCTTTATTTATCAACTCCAGAAGGGAGTCGACCGGGTGTTGGAAATTTCTGTTCCTCTCATCAAAGTAGATGATGTGGTAGCTGGTGCCCATGGTCTTTCCTTCAAGACGGAAAGGCGTCGGAATACTGTTCTGCCGATAGTAATACACGCCAGCCATGGAGGCGAGCAAAACTGCTGCATACAGAACATTCTTGATACGATTGTCCACGGCGCGAAATTACATGAAAAGAAAGGGTAAACAGAAAAATTTGAAAGCGGTCCGAATGGGTGTAGCTTTGACATGCCATGCGGGAAGACTATCTGAAATCAGACGGATCGGGAATGAATGCCGAAGAAAAGGAAGTGGAAAAGGCCCTCCGACCTTTAACTTTCTCTGACTTCACAGGGCAACAAAAGGTTGTCGATAACATTAAGGTGTTCGTAGAGGCAGCCAAACAAAGGGGCGAATCATTGGATCACGTTCTGCTCCATGGACCTCCGGGACTCGGCAAGACGACACTTTCCTTCATCATCGCAAATGAACTGGGAAGCAGTATCAAGGTAACTTCGGGGCCGGTGCTGGATAAGCCAGGCGACCTTGCTGGACTACTCACCAACCTCGAGGCTCATGACGTACTGTTTATCGATGAAATTCATCGCCTCAATCCTATAGTAGAGGAATACCTGTATTCAGCGATGGAAGATTTCAGGATCGACATCATGCTGGATAGCGGACCCAATGCCCGCTCGGTCCAAATCAGTCTCAATCCATTCACCCTGATTGGAGCTACTACAAGAGCCGGTCTTCTAACTTCGCCTTTGCGTGCCCGGTTCGGAATTAATGCGCGCCTGGAATACTACGACTCCAATCTGCTGACCCGCATAGTAAAGAGATCGGCTTCCATTCTAAGAACACCCATACATGACGATGCCGCGGTTGAGATCGCAAGGAGAAGCCGTGGCACACCCCGCATCGCCAATAATCTTCTACGGCGCACACGGGACTTTGCCCAAATCAAGGGAGATGGTGATATCACGAAGTCCATTGCACAGATGGCATTAACGGCACTGGACGTTGATGAAAATGGACTGGATGACATGGATAATAGAATCCTCTCTGCCATAATAGAGAAATTCAAGGGCGGCCCCGTAGGATTGGGCACGATTGCTACGGCTGTAGGAGAGGAAGCCGAGACCATCGAAGAGGTTTATGAACCATTCCTCATCCAGGAAGGCTATGTAAAAAGAACTTCACGCGGACGAGAGGCTACAAACCTGGCCTACAAGCATCTCAAGATTGCACCGCCCGTCTCGCGCGGTCCCGGACTCTTCGACTAATTTTACTGTTGGATATGAATCCCCAGCAGGCCTCTGTGTTGACCAAGGACATTGCACATGAGCTTGGCTTCCAGTTTTGCGGCATATCGCAGGCTCGCTTCCTTGAAGAGGAGGCACCCAGACTGGAAGAATGGCTGAGGAGAAATTACCAGGGCAATATGAAATACCTGGAGGAGAACTTTGACAAAAGACTAGATCCCCGCAAGCTTGTTCCAGGGGCCAGGTCTGTGGTGAGTCTTTTGTACAATTATTATCCAAGGCAGGACTGGAACAGTCCGCTAAAGATGGCGCGTTATGCCTATGGCGAGGACTATCACATAGTGATTAAGGACAAGCTTAGAGATTTCATAGCAAGGCTCCAGGAAAAGCTTGGCTCCATTCATGGAAGAGTTTTTGTTGACTCTGCCCCGATACATGAACGGGCGTGGGCACAGCGCTCAGGATTGGGTTGGATCGGGAAGAACTCACTTCTGCTCCACCGACAAATGGGGAGTTATTTCTTTCTCGCAGAGTTGATTGTCGATATTGAAATGGCTCCTGATGGCCCGGTAAGTGATTATTGCGGGACCTGTACCGCTTGCATGGACGCATGTCCTACTGATGCCATCCCTGAACCTTATGTGGTGGATGGAAGCAAATGTATTTCCTATTTGACCATTGAATTGAAAGAGGAGATTCCAATATCTTTCAAGGGGCAACTTCAGAATTGGATATTCGGGTGTGATATTTGCCAGGAAGTCTGCCCATGGAATCGTTTCGCCAAGCCACACCACGAGCCAAGGTTTGATGCTGACGAGGCTCTTCCAGAAATGAAAATGGAGGATTGGGTTGAGTTAACTGATGAAGCCTTTGGCAAACTTTTTAGGAAATCTCCAGTGAAGCGGACGAAGTACTCAGGGCTCATGCGGAACATTGCCTTTGTGGCAGAAAATCCCGAAAAAGATGAAGCCCCTGGCGGGGCTTGAGATTAAGATTGGTTTTGGTTAATCAAAGAGTGACAAAGCAGCGATTGAGAATCGCACGGTGGTCCCCAAAATTGGCGTAACACCAAGTTCTGAGTTCCTGAACCTCTTCGGCAATCAACATTTTGATTGCCTTCCGCAGCTCTTTCTCGAAGAGCCGCGCGTCAAAACTCACACGTGTGAGTACAGTTTTGACATAATTCAGCATATCTCAAATTGTTAAAGTACGTTGCGTAACATCTTACGCCTTTTGTAACGTTGAAACTACCAATTCGCACATAGAGAAAAAAGAAAATTTAACTTTGTCTCCGCAAATGTTTGCGCAACAATTGCAAGTATGAGAATTCTGCTTAGGTCCGTGTTTTTGCTGGTTTTTTCCTGGTCGGTTTTTGCTGCCCTCGGGCAACAAATTCAGATCCAATTGGGTCCCGATGAGATTGGGGAAAATCAGGCCTGGACAATAGCGGTGATCGTCCAAAACGACCAGCTGCGTTCCTATGGGCCATTTCCGGATATTGAAGGCTTCCGGAAACGTGGTACCAGCACGCAATCCCAAACGAGCATCATTAATGGCCAGATGAGCTCCCAGCAGTCCATCATAATGACATATGTGCCGACAAAACAAGGCACTATCCTGATCCCGCCCTTCTCAATGAAAGTGAATGACCAGAATGTATCAACACCAGGCAAAAAAGTAAAGGTTGGAGCCCCAGTATCTGCTCAGGGACAGGATCCATTCAGAAGTCTTTTTGACAGCCGTGATCCATTCAACGATCTTTATGGAAGAGGTGAGCCTGAATTCATCGACGTAAAGGAGGATGCCCTGCTCACACTGACAACAAGCAAGGACGAGGTTTATGTAGGTGAAGGGTTCACAGCCACACTCTCTTTTCTTGTGGCCGACAACAACAGGGCTCCTATGCAATTCCACGACCTTGGTCGTCAGCTTTCCGACATTTTGAAGAACTTGAAGCCAACAAACTGCTGGGAAGAGAATTTTAATATAGAGAACATAGAAGGAGAACCAATCGCAATCAATGGCAAAGGCTATACCCAATACAAGATCTACCAGGCTGCCTATTATCCGCTTAACAGCCAGCCCGTCACGTTTCCATCAGTTGGCCTGGAGATGATCAAGTTCAAAGTGGCGAAGAATCCATCCTTTTTCGGGCAGAACCGCCAGGAAGATTTCAAGACATTCTATTCCAAACCTAAAACCATTAAGGTGCTCGAACTTCCACCCCATCCGCTGCAAGCTTCTGCATCAGTAGGAAACTATCAGTTAGATGAAAAGATTGCCACCGACAATCTTAAGACCGGACAAAGTGTTGGATATGAGTTCAACGTCTTTGGCGAGGGTAATATTTCTTCCATTGGCAAACCCTTGATCCCCCACGACAACAACTTTGATTTTTACGAGCCCAACGTGCAGCAGAATATTCAGCGCGACAACGGCAGGGTAACTGGGACCAAATCTTTCCGCTATTTTCTTGTCCCTAAAGAACCAGGGGATTATGACCTGGGCAAATACTTTCAATGGGTGTTCTTCAATCCAGGAACAAGGAAATACGATACCCTGAAGTCAAAGATTGTCCTCCATGTTGAAGGTGAGAGTCATCAGAACCGCGCCATCCAAAGCAGTGATCTCGGCTCCTTCTATGATCGGCTTGAGCTGACTGACAATCAACTGCAACCCGCAAGCCACAACACTCTGGTCAAAAGTGGACTTAATATTTTTATTCTGCTGATGCTGTCTTTTTCTGCATATCTGGTTTTCAGAAAAAGACCTGCGTAAGCGATGTCGGAATCAATATCTTTACAATTCCTTTTTAACCTTCGGACATGGGTAGTTCCTATGGAACCATTTTCAGGATACACACATTTGGCGAGTCGCATGGACCTGCCATTGGGGTAATTATTGATGGTTGTCCGGCCGGGTTGAACATCGACGAATCCTATATACAGAATGAACTGGATCGGCGCAGGCCCGGGCAGTCAAAGATTACCACACAGCGTAAAGAAGCTGACCAGGCCCGGATTCTCTCTGGCATTTTTGAAGGGAAGTCAACCGGTACGCCTATAGCCATCGTTATCGATAACGAAGATCAGCGCAGCAAGGATTATAGTCACCTCGAAAATACTTTCAGACCTTCTCATGCAGACTTTACGTACGCAGAAAAATATGGCATTCGTGACCACCGCGGTGGAGGAAGAAGTTCCGCCAGAGAAACCGCCGCAAGAGTAGCAGCAGGTGCCATTGCCAAATTGCTGTTACAACAATCTGGCATCCAGGTTCAGGCTTATGTATCCCAGGTCGGAGAAATCAAGGCTCCTGCATATACTACGATGGACCTGGCAAAAACCGAGGAAAATATTGTGCGTTGCCCGGATCAGGCAACTGCTGCCCAAATGATAGCCCTCATTGATCAGGTGAGGCTTGACAGGGATACGATCGGTGGTATGATCACAGGGGTGATAATGGGTATGCCGGTTGGGCTCGGTGAACCAGTATTCGATAAACTTCATGCTGAATTGGGCAAAGCCATGCTAAGCATCAATGCAGTCAAAGGCTTTGAGTACGGCAGTGGATTTGGAGGCGTTCATCTAAAAGGATCGCAACACAATGATGCCTTTGTAAATGTAGGAGGAAAGATCCGGACCAAAACAAATTACTCAGGCGGCATTCAGGGTGGTATCAGCAACGGTGAGGACATCTATTTTAACGTGGCCTTCAAACCTGTGGCAACTATCATGCAGGATCAGGAGACCGTGGACACAGAAGGACAATCCATTACCCTTGCTGGCAAGGGACGTCATGATCCCTGCGTTGTTCCCCGCGCCGTACCGATTGTTGAGGCCATGGCGGCTTTGGTTATCGCTGATTTCCTGTTGCGCAGCCGCGCCAGCAAGATCTGATTTTCAGTAACCTCTTTACTCAATAGACAACGTCCTAAGGGGTGATTATTATGCCTTGAGTACTCGCAGTTGGAGGAGAGGTGTTAGTAGTCATTTTTTCTATATTGCACTCTTCCAGTTCAGAACGTGAGCGAGTCCACCACCCAGTCGTCTATTTCTAAGCCGCACAAAAGCAGGCTTACCCTATATATCGTCATTTGCCTGTTTCTCGGAATCATCCTTGGATTCACTTTGAATCAGACTTATCTGGAGGGGGATAACAAGAAGTTAGAAAACATTTCAGAGGCACTACTGGTACTGCATGCAAAAGCCCAGGCTTCCACCGACAGTCTGGAACGCGAAGATCTGCTCTCACAACACAGGGCAATGACCAGGCAACGTGGAACCTTTTTGAATGCACGAGATAAGAAGGTTGAGCCCTTTGCCTTGTTGGCTGACATCTTCCTGAGGTTGATCAAAATGATTGTTGCCCCTTTGGTATTTACTACCCTGGTGGTCGGGGTGGCCAAATTGGGAGACATTAGTGCTGTTGGACGTATCGGTGGAAAAACTTTATTGTGGTTTATAAGCGCTTCTCTGATGAGTTTGCTGCTGGGGATGATCATGGTCAACTTCTTCAAACCCGGAGAGGCAATGAACTTACCCTTGCCTGATGCTTCAGAATCATCAGGACTGGTTTCCGTGGGACTTTCACTGAAAGAATTCCTCTATCATGTGTTCCCTGCCAGTGTCATTGATGCCATGGCAAAAAATGAGATCCTGCAGATTGTGGTCTTTTCATTGTTCTTTGGTGTCGCCACAGCTGCCATCGGAGAAAAGGGAAAGGTAATCATCCAATTTATGGACGCGGCTGCCCATGTAATTCTCAAAGTGACGGGTCATGTCATGAATCTCGCCCCTCTGGCAGTCTTTGGTGCGATGACTGCAGTAATTGCCAAACAAGGCTTGGGTATTCTCACCACCTATTCCATCTTCATCGGAGAATTTTACTTCACCTTGTTCTTGTTGTGGCTGATCCTCTTCTTCGCTGGGTACACTGTGCTGGGACGACGTACGGGGGAACTGATCAAGAAGGTACGGCAGCCGACACTGCTGGCCTTCTCGACTTCGAGCAGTGAGGCGGCATTTCCTATGACAATGGAGAAACTTCAGGAATTTGGTTGCAAGGACAAGATTGTATCATTCGTTCTTCCCCTGGGATATTCATTCAATCTTGACGGCAGCATGATGTATATGACTTTTGCGAGTCTATTTATCGCTCAATCCTACGGCATGAACATCCCATTGCCCACGCAGATCAGCATGTTGCTGGTATTGATGCTTACCAGCAAAGGTATCGCAGGAGTTCCGCGCGCCTCGCTTGTGGTAATAGCCGGTACACTGGCAACCTTCAATATCCCAGAAGCCGGCCTTGCACTCCTCCTGGGTATTGATCCACTGCTCGATATGGGCAGGAGCGCTACCAATGTGGTAGGCAACAGTGTGGCTACAGCCGTGGTCAGTAAGTGGGAAAATGAGCTGGACACAACTCCCTGAAGAATTCCAGGAAACGGCAACAGACCTGAACTTATTTGAAATAACTTTGTTTACTTTTCATCACGTGTATGATACAAAGCGAGCCAAAAACCATCAGCATCTACCTGGAATCCAATCCAAATCCCAATTCACTCAAATTTGTTGTGAACGAGTTGCTCGTGCCTGATGGAATGAATTTTGACTTCCCCGATCCTGACAGTGCGAAGGATGCACCCCTGGCACAGGAGCTATTCATGTATCCTTTTGTAGAAAGGGTGTTTTATATGAGCAATTTTATTACCGTCACAAAGAAGGAGGAAGTAGAGTGGATCGAAATCCAGTCTATTTTGCGTGATCACATCCAGAAGTTCCTGGAGTCAGGTAAATTGATTCTGGATCACCACAGCCCGGAGCCGGAAGGAACGGGTGAAGAGAATGAGACTGTAAAAAAGATCAAGAATATTCTTGAAGAGTACATTCGGCCAGCCGTTGAACAGGATGGTGGAGCTATCAATTTTCATTCCTTTGAAAACGGAATCGTAAAGGTCATTCTTCAGGGCTCCTGCAGCGGGTGTCCTTCTTCCACGGTTACCCTGAAGGCTGGAATAGAAAACCTATTCACCCGCATGATGCCCAATGAAGTAAAAGGCGTTGAGGCACTGGGCTAATTACACGTCATTGCAACAACTTCTTCTGTTCACCGGCCTGGTCGGCAGGTAAGTGCTTCAGATAAATGTCCAGGAATTTCAGGATGGATTCCGAAGCCTTGATGTTATTGTCCTTCTTTATGAATCCATGCCCTTCGTCAGGGAAAATTACATACTCTACGGGAACATTGTTCTTCTTGGCTGCAGCCACGATCTCGTCTGATTCTACCTGAAGAACCCTCGGATCGTTACTGCCCTGAAGCACGATGAAGGGTTTGGTGATTTTATCCGCAAAGAAGAGAGGCGATTTGTTGCGCAAGGCTACGGAGTCTGTCGTGAAAGGATCCCCCAACTCATTATACAGCGCCTTACGATTGGCTTCCCACCACGGCGGGATACTTTTCAGCGTCCTGAGCCAATTGGTCACTCCGAAAAGATTGACACCAACTTCGAATTCATCAGGAGCAAATGTTAAGGCTGCCATTACCATATACCCACCGTAACTGCCCCCATATATACCGATCTTGCCAGTGTCGATGTAAGGAAGTGTGGCAAGAAACTTCTTGCTCTCCACGCAGTCCCTAAGATCCTCGTTGCCATGTTTACGATCATCGGCAGCAAAAAATGACTTCCCGTATCCGGAACTCCCTCGATTGTTAACTGCCAGCACTGCATAGCCATGATTCACAAGGTGCTGCAGTGAGGCAGAATAGTTAAGGCGCGTTTGACCACCCGGGCCTCCATGAATCCAAAGTAGTGCGGGCACCTTCTCTCCTGGACTCAAACCTAAAGGCTTATAGAGAAGGCAGGGGATTTCCATTCCGTCAAAAGATATAAATCGGACCACTTCTCCGGCGACCAAATCATCAGGATCGATATCCTTGCTCATGGTATGGGTCAACTGCTTTACCTCCTTGGTATCGAAGTTGTAGACAAAAAGATTGCTGGGTGATTTTGAACTGCTGATGTAAAAGGACATCAATTTCTCAGAGTCAGAAATGTTGACGTTCGTAATATCGCCATCCGGCAATCCAGGGATTGAAATCAGCTTACCTCCATTGCCTTCATCATAGATTCTGATTTCTGTACGGGCATCGTAATTTATGGCGATCACACGATACCGACCGTTCCGAGAGAGATAAGCATATTGAATATCCCAAGGGGCGTCTTCGACCTTTTCATTTTTGCCGGAAGACACTTCGTATCTTGCCAGATATTGGAACTCATTGCCCTCATCCGTGGTGTAATAAAGATACTTTCCATCCGGACTGAAGTACTGAGGGTTGTAATGGGCGTCACCATCATGAGCAGAGAGCAATTGAAGCTTTCCTGTCTGCGTATCCAGCAGATACATGTTGGAATTGTTTGTTGTAATGTTTTCGCTCAGTGCGATAAAACGATCATCCATGGAGATTGCCTCAGGATTTAGTCCTTTTTCATTCTTGTAAAGGAGTGTGGCAGGGTAAACATTCTTTTCTCCTTCCTGAATTTGTATCTGGTAAAGATCAAAATACTTCTTGTCGCGACTGTTGGATACATAGTAAAGCAACTTCTTGCTGTGACTCCACCCGGCAAAACTTGCTTTGGCGCTGGCATCACTTATCAAATCAGTTACACTTCCATCAGGGCCCTTTACAAAAAGGTGATTGATCTCATTTCCGCCCTGGTCCTGGGTGTAGAGCACGCGCTCATCATTGGGAAAATAAGAAATGGCAAAGACTGCATTATCTGTGGATTGCGTCAGGGACTTGGCAGTGCCTGATTGGATATCAATCTCCACCGCATTAAAAATCCCAGTCTCTTTACTGCTTATGAGGATCTTTGATTCATCCGGTGAGAATTCACCACCCGTGATCTGGACAATATCCATGAATTGCCTAATGGTGTACATCTTCGGTTTGACTTTCTCTGGAGTCCCACACGAAACCAGTCCAAACTCAATCCCGGCTATGAGTGTTGCAACAATTATTCTTTTCATGACAGCTTTGATTTCAACCATTGAATTTAGCTAATTCCATGGGTCCAACCGCTCAGGCATGCCGATGAAAATTGGTAATTTTGGATCATGAGAATTGAATCCTTCACTTTCAATGCATTTGAGGAAAATACGTACCTATTGATAGACCAGGGTAAAGAAGCAGCCATCATTGATCCCGGATGCTACGAAAGAGAAGAGCAGCTTAATTTAAGAGAGTTTGTTGAAAAAGAAGGTCTTTCAGTAAAATACATAATTAACACTCATTGCCATATCGATCACGTGCTTGGAAATCAATATGCGCAAAATACCTTTCAGGCCAAACTGATGATCCCGGCCAATGAAATACACACACTTCATGCGGTAAAAGTCTATGCACCTAACTATGGATTTGTTCATTACCAGGAGGCTCAACCGGATGGCTTTCTGCAGGAAGGTCAAACCATCCATTTTGGATCAACAACTTTGGAGGTTTTGTACGTACCCGGACATTCAGCAGGACATATAGGTCTCTTCAACAGGAGAGACAAACAACTGATCATCGGTGATGTTCTGTTTTTTCATTCCATCGGCCGCACGGATCTGCCAGGTGGAAATCACGAGTTGCTGATACGCAATATCCATGAAAAGTTATTTTCGCTTGGTGATGATGTCATCGTTTATCCCGGTCATGGTCCTACGACGACCATAGGCGAAGAAAAGGCTAACAACCCATATTGTGCCATTGAGGTATAAGTCATGTTGAGACACATCCCGAATGCGCTTACCTGCGGCAACCTTGTTAACGGATGCATTGGCATTCTCTATGCCATTGAAGGTAATCCCGAATTTGCGGCATGGTGCGTTTGGATTGCATGCATTTTTGATTTCTTTGATGGATTCGCCGCAAGGACCCTGAATGTTAGCTCACCGATTGGAAAGGAGCTCGACTCACTTGCCGATGTCGTAAGTTTTGGTGTGTTGCCCGCTATGGTGATGTACCGCATGATCGATGTGATTTCATCAAGCAGCCTAATACCTTTCCTGGCCTTCAGCATTGCAGTTTTCTCTGCTCTC
The DNA here is from genome assembly GCA_039810905.1 of Cyclobacteriaceae bacterium. Lineage (GTDB taxonomy): Bacteria > Bacteroidota > Bacteroidia > Cytophagales > Cyclobacteriaceae > ELB16-189. The sequence goes on from JBDHXU010000031.1 coordinate 26,538, forward strand.
AGACTTGCTAAATTCAACATTGATGAAAGACAAAAGGAATCGTTTATCGGCCTGCCAACTCCTGCCAATGCAATATTCATCACAGGCCTTCCGTTTTTGGAATCATCCTTCGCTACTTTAATTTCACAGGACTTCCTGCTAATCGGGATAACCCTGCTTTCTTCATTCCTTCTCGTATCCCCTTTCGAGTTGTTTGCCCTAAAATTCAGGAACTACTCCTGGGCAGACAACAGAATCAGGTTTACATTTCTGGGCGTTTCGGTATTACTATTGGTACTGTGGCAGGCGGCAGCCCTGTCCGGAATCATACTTTTATATGTGACGGTGTCGTTATTGACGAACCGACTCAGCAAATGAAGATTTGAAGCGGACTCTTCCATTACTCTTTCTTCTACTTACAGGCATCGCACACGGTCAGCCTGCAGCTTCAGTATTGTCCTCAGGAAAATGGTACAAACTCTCGGTCAAAGCGGATGCAGTGTATAAATTGGACTATTCTTTCCTGCAGAAGCTTGGGATTAACCCGGATATCATTAATCCAAAGAACATCCGGGTTTATGCAGGGCAGCACGGAATGCTGCCTCAATCCAATACCGCCGAAAGAATCAGCGATCCGCAAGAGCTTGCCATTCAGGTGATTGGTCAGGACGACGGAAGGTTTGACCGGTCAGACTATATTCTATTTTACGGCGAGGGCCCCGATTATTATCAGTTGCTTCCTTCGAAGGGGATATATGAATATCAAAACCATCTCTATTCGGACCTCAATTATTACTTTCTCAATATTGGCACGGGGTCTGGAAAGCGGATCACAACGGCTGCAAGCCTTAGCGGAAGCTACCCAGTCATCACTGAATACGACGACGTTAACTATTACGAGACCGACCAGTCAAATATTCTTCACTCAGGACGCGATTGGTTTGGTGAGGTATTCGACACCCAGGTTGAGTATACCATCCGGTTTGACGTGGCTGATGTAGTTCCTGCCAGCACGATTAAGATTGTGTCAGCCGTAATGGGCCGGTCTTTTGCAAGCAGTTCCTTTCAACTTTCAGTCAACGGCATATCCATCGGCACGCTGGATGTACCACCGCTTGTGAACTCCGACTATTCACCGAAAGGAGTCCAGGTAACCGATACACTCGTGGTTGCCGCCAATGATGTAAATGCTCCGCAGCAAAGCCATCAGGATCTTAGAATACGATTTAACAAAGCCGCCACTCCCCCATCTGTTGGTTATCTTGATTTTATTTTGCTGCAGGCCACGAGGACACTTCGTCTTACCGGTGACCAGATTACCTTTCAGTCATTGAAGAGCCTTGAGCAACCCATCACACAATTTCAAATTGCAGACCTTCAGGCTGGCGCGGCCATATGGGATGTCACAAATCCCTGGTCGGCGCGTATACGGCCTCTTTCAGCGTCTGGCTCGTTCGTTGCACCAACAGACAGCCTAAGAAAATTTGTTGCCTTGTCCAATAAGTCTTATCTGACACCAACACCGGTTGGGGAAATCCCAAATCAGAATATCAGGGGTGTCTCGTCTGTAGATCTGCTCATTATAACTGCTCCAGAATTTCTCTCCTCTGCATTGAAACTTTCCTCATATCGTCAATCGCAGGGGCTTGCAGTCTCCGTTTTTACAACCACTCAGGTGTACAACGAGTTTTCAGGTGGCAAGCAAGACGTGACCGCAATCCGTGATGCAGTCAGATTTCTGTTTGTCAATGGTGCCGGCATCAGAAATCTGCTTTTGTTTGGAAAGGGCTCCTATGACTATAAAGATCATCTTTCCTATAACAAGAATTTTGTACCCATCTACCAGTCCAGAAATTCCCTGAGTCCCCTGGACACATACAGTTCTGATGACTATTACGGCTTTCTTGAGCCTCAGGAAGGGAATTGGGGTGAGTCCCCTCCCGAAAACCACACATTAGATATAGGCGTAGGGCGAATTCCAGTGAAGAAGACAGATGAAGCGGCAGGTATTGTTGAGAAGATAATCACCTACGAGTCAAACAATATGGGGGATTGGCGTAAGGAAATTCTCTTCGTGGCTGATGATGGCGATTTTAACATTCACATGTCACAAGCCGATTCCCTTGCGGAAAGTCTGGAGAAAAATCATCCTGAATTCAACACCAAGAAGATCTTCCTTGATTCATATAAACAAGAACAGAGTTCAATAGGGCCCATTTCAAAGGAAGCCACTATGGCACTCACCAACAGTGTTCGGCATGGATTGGTTATTGTAAACTATACCGGTCATGGCAATGAACAACAATGGATGCAGGAAAGAATACTCGACCAGGTGAAGCTTGAAGATTGGACATCCGCCCCCATGTTTCCGCTTCTCGTAACCGCAACTTGTGAATTTGGACGCAATGATGATCCGGGATTGATATCAACGGCAGAGCTATCCATGTTGATGAAGACTGGCGGCTCCATTGGATTGGTAACCACAGCTAGACCTGTAAATTCAAGCACCAACTTCAAACTGAACAAAGCCTTCTATGATGCATTGTTCACGTTGAATTTGGGGAAGTTCAGAGACCTTGGCTCAGTTTTCAGAGATACCAAGAACAACAGCATGAGCGGGATTGCAAACCGCAATTTCTCTCTCCTTGGAGACCCTTCCATAAAGCTTGCCTTACCAGGCCCCTCTGTCAATGTTTCAGGAATCACGAACCTTGGTTCTGGCTCAGACACCTTGAAGGGATTATCACATGTACGGGTTAATGGATGGGTTTATCAACAAGGAATCCCTGATACTGGATTCAACGGAACCATTATGGGTACGCTTTATGACAAACCCCAGCAGAGTGTTACCATCGGTGATGAAAATCCGCCATACAATTTCAGAGCACGGGAAAATATCTTCTACAACGGGCAGGGAAAAATACAATCAGGACAATTTCAGATGGACTTTATCATGCCAGTATCCATTGATCCCGTGGTAGGGAAAGGGAAACTCAGCCTTTATGCATTTAACGGTAGCGGGAAACAGGCCGCCGGAAGCCAGACAAATGTGAAAGTAGGGTCTATAGAATCAAACTCACCAGCTGACAATCTACTCCCACAGGTTCAGGTTTACATTGGTGACTCCACTTTTCTGGACGGTGGAATAGCCAGTTCAAATACGCATCTCTTAGCCATCCTCTCAGATGAAAATGGGATCAATACTTCAACATTAGATTCCGAGAGGCAAATGATTGCAATTCTAGATGACAGTATTACCTACCCTATTGCATCCTATTATCGTTCCGACATAGATAACTTCCGCAGAGGGAAGGTCTCCTTTCCTCTGAACGGTTTGTCTCCCGGAAGGCACACCCTCACCATTCGAGCTTCCGACACTTACGGGAATATCGCTTCGTCGACCATTCATTTCAATGTGTCGGACCAAAGTGGAATTGTCGTGGAGGAACTATTTAATTATCCAAATCCCGTGTCTGCAAGTACCATATTCCGTTTCAAGCACAGCAGATCGGGTGAGGACATCGAAGCAGAATTGACGATCTTTAATCTTACGGGACAGCCGGTGCGCAGTGACACTTACCTTTTCACCTCCAGTCCGTATCAAGTTGACCTTCCCTCCTGGGATGCTACTACACTCAGCGGTATAAAATTGGGGGCGGGATTATACTTGGTCAGGATCTCGGTTCGTTCTCTGCTGGATGGTTCCAAAAATGAAAAATTTGCTAAGGTTATAATCACCAATTGATTACTTTTACCCCTTAGAACTTGATTATGAAGAAGTTAGGTTTGGCTTTGATCATGCTTCCCGCTGTATGGATGGTTGCAAACGCACAGACAGTTGGATCAGCTGGGACCTCGCTGATCGGTCAGGATAGTACTAACAAGGTGATTACCACAGCAGTACCTTTTCTTGGCATCACTCCTGACTCCAGAGCTGCCGGGATGGGTGATGCCGGCGTGGCCACTTCCCCTGACGCCAATTCAGCATACTGGAATTCAGCCAAGCTAGCTTTTATTGACAAAGGCTATGGAGTGTCGGCATCCTACACCCCCTGGCTTGGCAAGATCATAAATGACATGTACATCTTCTACCTGTCCGGGTTCTATAAGATCAACAGGGAACAAACTGTTGCCGCGTCAATGAAGTACTTTGATCTTGGAGAGGTTCAATTTAACCAGGGTCCGGACCCTGCCGATTTGTTGGGTCGCTATAATCCGAGGGAATTCGCCTTTGACGTTACCTACTCAAGGATGCTCACCGAGCATCTCAGCATAGGCGGCGCTCTTCGATACATTCATTCCAATCTCACGGGATATCTTTCCACCAATGCTTTTGATGCTCGCCCTGCTAATTCAGTTGCAGTTGATTTCGGTATATATCACACAAAGCAGATGGTTTGGAAAAATTCCAATCTTTCCTGGGGAGCCACTATCACCAATCTAGGAGGAAAGATTTCATATTCGGATGCTAATAACAAAGATTTCCTGCCTACCAATCTGCGTGTTGGGGGCGCTTACAAAATGGAACTGGATGCGTTGAATAGCCTGATGTTCGCTCTTGACTTTAATAAATTAATGGTCCCCAGTCCTTACCCAGGGAGCAAATCCAAATCTATGCTGTCGGGAGTACTAGGTTCCTTTACAGATGCCACAGGCGGGTTCACGGAAGAAATGCACGAGATCACAATATCCATCGGTTCCGAATACTGGTACAACCAAACATTTGCTGGGCGTCTGGGATATTTCTATGAAGCGAAAGACAAAGGCAACCGCAAATACCTGACCGCAGGTCTTGGCTTCCGCTATGACAAATTCGGACTTGATGTTGCCTACATGGTCCCCACCAACAAGCGAGAAAACGCTCTTGCGGAGACACTCCGATTCACACTGATGATGCTTTTTGAAAAGAAGTCCAAACAGGACGAGGAGGCCGTTCAGGATTGATGACTACACTCAATCGTACCCAGGCTCCTCCTTTTCAGCTATCCAGCGATTTCACACTTCCAGAACCTGAAGTTACTTACCTGAAGAGTGGTGCACCACTGCTTGCTTTCAGGGGTCTTCCGCAGGAAGTCGTACGCTTTGAGCTTATTCTGACCGGCGGCAAATGGGATGAAACTGTTTCCGGAGCAAGTCATTTCACTTCGCAACTTCTTCCAAAAGGTACAAGAAGAAAAGATGCCTTTCAGGTCGCAGAATCCTTTGAGCGTCTGGGGGCACATTGCGAAGTTATTCCCGGGATGGATTTTGTTACCGTCACCCTCTATTCACTAAACAAGACATTTGCTGAAGCATGCAAGCTCCTTCATGAACTGCTGCACGAACCTGCATTTAATGAAGGTGAATTGAGCCTGCTCAAAGATATCTACCTGCAGAATCTCAGAGTCAATAACGAAAAGAGCAGCTTTGTTGCCTCGAAAGAATTCCGCTCCGCCATTTTTGGTTCACATCATCCCTATGGCAGCTCTATTGAAGAAATTCAGGTCGCGGGCATAAACTCCACCATTATCCAGGAGCATTACAGGAACCGTTTTAAAATTCATGCAGCCACTTTGGTAGGGCCATTATCTGACGCTGCAGTGAGCGAGTTGATTGAAGGATTACCGGTATGGAAGATCCCATCGGAATCCGATAGGTCTCACACTATCACTGGAAGAGGATCAATACGGATTTCAATGCCGTCAAGCATTCAGAGTTCCATCAGAATCGGCAAACGCTCTGTCACGAGAACCGCATCGATTGAATACTACGAGGCCGTGCTGGCAAATCATATTCTTGGTGGTTTTTTTGGTTCCCGATTAATGAAAAACATAAGGGAAAAGAAAGGACTGACGTACGGTATCTATTCTTCCATGATGCATCTTCAACATGACAGTTTCTGGGGAATTGGTGCGGAAGTCAATCAAGAGAATACACCGCTTGTATTAGAGGAGATTCGAAAGGAGGTGCAGGATCTGATTAACAGACCTGTTCCTTTGTCCGAATTGAATGCTGCCCGCAATTACTACGCTGGAAGTTGGCAATCTGAAAACTCCACCCTGTTTGCAGTGGCCGACAAAGTCAAAAGCCTTTACCTGGCGGGTTTGCCTCAGGATTTTTACCAGTCCTTGTTGACTTGCATAATGGAAGCAGGTCCCGGTGTCATTCAGCAAGCAGCAGAACGGACATTCACCGGTCAAGACCTTGTGGAAGTAATTGCCGGATAACATTGAAGATCGACCTTCATACGGTCTCGTTGCAACAAAAACCCTGCAGCAACTTATGCTGATGCTCCTTTCGGTACCCAATGAGCCTGTCTGCATCTTTTCTATCCAATAAAAAAGCCCTGCACATTTCTGTACAGGGCTTGTTGTAAAAAATCAGGCAACGACTTATGCCGACGCTCTGGTCGGCACCCCGACAGCCCAGCGGGCTGGTCGGTGGCTCTCATTCAACAATAAA
>JBDHXU010000032.1:0-32538 GCA_039810905.1 Cyclobacteriaceae bacterium
CCTGGTGGATCTGGATATATCCGCTGTAGAAACTCACCATGTTGCGGATCAGATTCGCAAATACACCATCCTGAAGACAGCCTGCGGTAATGGACAAGACCACTGCAAAGAACACTGCAGAAATGGTAACTGCAGTGCGACCGCGGTTGCGCCATAAGTTCTTCCAGGCCAGCTTCAGCACCCACATATCAATTGAGGTTCTTGAGTTTTGTCAGTGTAAAGAAATTATCATCGATCGGGGCGTCATATTGAAGTCCCAGGTAAATAATCTCGGTCTTTTGATTCTTCTTGTCAGCTGGAATCATCTCCACCCGGCTGGGGACAAGCCGGCCTCCCAGTACTTTGATTTCCGTCGCGATCATAGTGCTTGCCAACGTACCGTCCTCATCAAAGAAACGTGTATACAATTCCAGGTAATCCTGTTTGTCTATATAAACCAGCAACTTACCCCACACAATGGCAGCCTCCGGCTTTGGTATCATTTCTATGATATGGCACGATCGGCCCATGAGAACAGTATCACCCACAAATTTCTGATCATAATCGTTGACCATTGAAGATTCCCTGACCAGGTCATCATTGGTGAAGTCCGTTCCCATCCAGGATTGCGACATCATGGAGGGGGGCAATTTGATGCTTCTCTCCAGCGTCGGAATCCAGTTCCACACTTCCTTTTTCCTTTTCAAAAAGGCAACCCCTTTATCTTTCGGGGGTGCCATCACCTGGACGACTGCATACTCTTCTCCTTTGGACCATGTCCTGACCGTCATTTCTCTTGACCAGGTTGGCCGGATGGTTTTGATTGTCATCTCCGCCTTTGATGTCTTACCCCTCACGTGGTCCATGGCCTTTTGCATCACGTCTTTGGCTGAAAGGGACTGACCTTTGCCATGGGTACTAAAGCCGAGAATCAGTATGATTGCACCGCACCACCACTCGTATGACTTGCGCTTCATGATCAAAAATTAGTCAATTCCCTCCTGTGCCGGCAGGTTTCAGCGATGAATGACCAGCAAAGGGTGACGGGCCACTCCGCTCAGGGCTTTTACCATGTCCTTCTCAAAAAGTCGCTCCACCAATGTCCTATGATGAAATGACAGGGTGAGTAATGATGGTTCATTATCCGACAACACTTGATCCAATGCGTTGGCCGGGTCTGCAGAAAACTCGCGTTCGAAACCCCATTGGAAACCGGCAGAATCCCTTGCCTTCAGGGTGCTTTGAAGAATTTCCAACTGACGGTCAGTCTCTTCGCTGACAACATCGGTGAGTACGTGGAGCACAATCACCTTGGATGGAAAGGCCGCGGCAGCTTCGCCCAGCTGGTCGGCCAGGTAAACCGGATTCATCTCCGGGTCAAAGACGTAAACGATCTTTTGGATGTTTGCATATTGACATCCTTCCGGAACAATCAAAAGCGGACATTTGGTCTCACTGATAACATGATAGGTATTGCTTCCAAAAGCGTACTGGTAAGAATCATCAGCGCCATTGGTTCCCATGACGATCAGGTCATACGACGACGCCTTTTCACCAATTGCCTGCTCGATCGTTTCGACGGTGTGCGCAAGATGCCAGTCGCAGTTAATATTAAATTCAGCAACTATTTTTTCTTTCAGGAAATCAAGCTTGTTGCTGATGGACTCTTCCGCCCCAAGAACTTCGCCTTCCATATGGACGGCCTCAGGCCAAATAGATGGAACGATGTGAATAAGGGTAAGACGCCCTCCGAGTGACCTGGCCATCTGGGCGGCATATTCCATGCCTTCCAGAGCAGCTTCACTGAAGTCAACGGGACAGAGTATATTTTTCATGTACGCCCTTTTTATAAGTCCCCATCAATTCTCCGTAGGCCAGAATATGACCTTCCATCGCTGCACGCAAACTGCGGATCGACGCGCCTGTTTTCAGTGAAATAAGATCATCCAGCGCATAGAGCCTGAAGTAATACCTGTGTGTACCGGACGGAGGGCACGGGCCCCCATAATCATTTCTTCCGAAGTCATTCCTTCCTTGTACGCCTGGAATCTCATCCTCTTTCAGGTGATGTGTTATGGGAATGTTCCAGACGGACCAGTGCAGCCAGGTGCCAGAAGGTGCATCGGGGTCCTCTACCACCAGGGCAAGGCACTTGGCTTTCTCAGGGATTCCGTCAACATCCAATGGCGGGTTAACGTCATCGCCTTCGCAGGTAAATTTTCTGGGAATCAACTGCTCATGGTCAAACCACGGTGAGGTAACCCGCATCGCACGGAACTCACCTGAAGTCATGCTCATGTCGTAATTCTTTCCTTCCATGCAAGAAATTACACCCAGGCGAGAAATGCCTTCTTCAAACCTTCAGGGAGGGTTCCAAATGCCTCCTCAAGCTCGCCCTTGGATACGTAGTGGTTCATGGTCTCGACCACGGCGCGAATGGCAAAAATCACATCCTCCCGATTTCCAAAGTCACGCCAGGCGGCCCTGCCTTCTTCCTGTACAATTTCATTCACGATATCATCAAAGGTATGGATGCGCTCGTGCGGCTTGTTGATCTGCCAGCCGTCCACATAGACGCTCTTCAACGCCATCGGGAGCTGAGCGAGGAGCTGAACAGATTCTTCAACGCTGAGGTGTCGTCTCAGAGAATGAAATACACTCCGTACTACCCTGGCAGCGCGGTCACGGTCTGCCTCGTCACCCAGTTTTTTCGCGAGAATATTGAGGAATTCATTTCCTTTCATCGCGTATTTGTCGAAATCAAGTGCCATATAATTGCGGTTAGGGTTTGAGTCAGGAATGCCCCCGATTCCTTCTATTTCGTTTTAAACATACCCGTGAAAACCCCGACCATCCATGACAGGAGTCACCGGTCTGAATGATTCAAGTCAGGGGCATGGGCGTGACATGCCAACGTTCCCTTCGACAGTTAAACAAATAATGGTTGATTTCCAGAGCCGCTGAAATTTCCGGCAAACTTACCTGACCACCTCGATGGGCACTTCGGGAACAATTTCAAGTTGGCTCTCGACCACGATTACACCGGGTGCAGACCACGCGGCATTTTCAGCCTCTTTCTTTTCGACCCAGGATCTTACTTTACCTCTCAGGATTACTTTGCTGCCCTCGACGTCTACCCGCACATGAGCTGCATCAATAGAGGCACTGCGGTGAAAAGCCGCTGCTATTTTCCCCTTGATATCTTTTGCTTCCGGACGGGGCCTCAACGCGATCAGATTCCGAACGCCCATTACGCCCACTAAATCACGGACAGCATTTTCGACGGCACGGCGCTGATATTCCCAATCCACCTGCCCCTCCAAGGTGATCCATCCATCCTCCACTTTCAGATGCACACGCTGACTGTTAAAAGACGCATTCCACTGAAGAGCATTCCTGGCAGCGGCCCCGATTTCATCGTCAGTCTTCAGCGAACGCAATTGAGGCTTTATAACAAGGTCATCCCTTACATCCTTCACGCCGGCCACCCGTTGTGCAGCTTCCACTGCTGCCCGTTTTTTCCTGAGTTCGTCAACGGTGCCGGTAATGGTAACCAGGCCATCACGTACCATCACGCCAAGCTGATCCGTGCAATCTTCCAATACGGGTTCCCATCTCAGCTCTTCGAGAACATCCTGTTCCAGTTCTAGGTCCTTCTTCATATCTCTGACTTCAGAAAATGTCCCGGATCAAATAGTTGGTCTTACGAAAGTTGAATATTTCGCCCGGCTGCTTCCCTTCCATGACTTTGAAAAGAGGACTGTTAACAGACAGACAGGTATACGTTTCACCGTTTACCTCAAACGGCTTGATGCTTCCTGAGATAAAGAAATTCCCTTTGTCTGTCACCACGACGGCTCCGCGTTCGGCTTTGTGATGAATGACATTCACGTATGATTGCATTTTGAAAAGACTTTCCATTTCCTGGTTGGCCACATTCAGTTGTTCTGTCAGCAAGTTCACCTCTTTGCTGGAGCCGGCGTTGAATGCCTGTACTGACTCATCATATTCCTCGGCATTTACCGTGCCCTCGTTTTCCAGGATATCCCTGATCCGCGATCGATAATCATCTAATATGACCTGGTGACGTTTAATACCCTCTTCCAGAACCTGTTGCTTAAGTTTGACCCTCGCCATGATTGATCATTGTTGCGAAAAAATAGAGCAGGTAAAGAAATGTTGTTCTGACCAATATGCCCATGCATGATTGATTTTTGTCATGCGGTTCAAAGCGAAGGTCATCTATTTTAGCCGAGAATTGTCACAACATGACAGGATATCTCAGCCCTGAACAAATCGAATCGGTGCTTCGCGGTCAGAAGATCGGAAGAATCGGGTGTTATGCAGACGGAAAGGTCCTCATCTCGCCGCTTATGTATGCCTACGATGGCAGCACGATATATGGACATTCTGATGAAGGGTTAAAACTTCAGATGATGCGCAAAAACCCCAACGTTTGTTTTGAGGTCGAGCAGACTGCTTCGCTTAGCAATTGGCAGACTGTTGTGGTGTGGGGAACTTTCGAACTGCTCAATGACGATAAAGATATTGCTCACGCCAAAAAGCTTCTGCGCGAGCAATTCAACTTCGAAGAGCATGACCCAACCCGGCCTTCAGCGCGAATGTTTGAACCCACCTCAACGGCAGTTGAAATGAAATCATTCATCTTTCGCGTGAAAATTCATGAAAAGACAGGGAAATTTGAGCGCACCCGATAGGCCCACTAATACTGTTTTTTCACTTCACTACTCTCCCACAGCCTGAATGACTCCATTGCTTCGTCCCGCATCATCTGTTGGGTTGGAAGTGAGCGGCTTACATGAGGCAGTGCTATTTCGTTGTAGATGAACTGGTCATCGAAATGGACGGAAGCAGCATCCTGCTTAGTAGCCGCAAAATAAAGCCTTGAAGGCCGAGCCCAATAGATTGCGCCAAGGCACATAGGACAAGGCTCACAACTGGCATAGATATCACATCCATCTAGCTGATAACTGCTCAACACCCGGCAGGCCTCTCTGATTGCGTTTATCTCTGCGTGGGCGGTCGGGTCATTGTCTTTGGTTACAGAGTTAACACCTGTGGATATGATCTTACCGTCCTTCACAATCACCGCACCAAAGGGTCCGCCAAGTCCTTTGCGGACATTTTCTGAAGCAAGCCGGATTGCCTCCCGCATAAACCGATTTGATTCACTGCTGATCATGACTGCTTCAAATGAAATGCTTTGGGGCGCGTGAAGGCCCTGAGTCCCGCGTGTGACAACGTCATACCTATACCTGAATGCTTGCGTCCGCTCCACGGCACCGCGGCGCTGACCCGGTCGCAGCAATTCCAGTAACCTGTTCCGGCATTAATCTGGCGAAGAATTCTTTCTGCCCTTTCGCGGTCACTGCAATAAACGGATGCAGTGAGTCCATAGTCGGTATCCTGCATCAGACGGATCGCCTCTTCATCGTCAGCGACTTTCATGATCCCGATGATCGGCCCAAACGATTCGTCTCTCATCACACTCATCTGGTGTGTAACCTCTGTCAATACGGTTGGTTCAAAGTAATTGCCTGCGCCCTCCACTTTGTTCCCGCCCGCGCGGAGTGTCGCCCCGTATTTTACAGCTTCAGCCACCTGCTCCTCAAGAAATTCAACCTGGGCCTTACGGGTCAGTGGTCCGATATAGGTGCCTTCCTCCAGTGGCGACCCCAGCCGGTAGGACTTCACCTCCCTGACAAATTCCTCCACATATTGATCATACACCTTTTCATGCACATAAATCCGCTCCACCGCGCAGCAGCTTTGTCCGCTGTTATAAAAGGCGCCATCGGCCGTTGCGACTGCTACGCTGTGTATGTCACCGTTGTCGTCTGCCACGTACAAAGGATCTTTGCCTCCCAATTCACATTGGCAGGGAATCATGCGGGCGGATACACGCTCATACACATGCTTGCCTGTGCGGTAGGAACCTGTGAAAAAGAAGCCGTCCAGAGGCAGGTCCAGCAATGCTTCGCCAACAGCGGGTCCTCCAATGGCTACTTGAAATGCATCCTCCGGAACGCCAGCCTTCTGCAACAAGCGGGCGACCTCAAGTCCTGTCAGCGACGCGTACTCTGATGGCTTGTAGAGAACAGCATTTCCTGCCAATAGCGCCGGCACAATCACATTAGTACCCACGAGGTAGGGGTAATTCCATGCAGAGATATTGCATATAATACCAAGGGGCTCGTAAGAGATTTGCTCCACCATGCCAAGTGCTTCAGTCATCACCTCATCCGACAGATACCGCTGAGCATTATCGGTCATCCATTGAATGCGTGCACGGGCACCGTTGATTTCGTTGCGCGATTGCTGAAGAGGTTTGCCAACTTCGTTCGTCAATATCCTGGACAGGGATTCTGTCTCATCCTTCAGTAATTGGGAATACCGTTTCAGGGTTTCCACGCGCTCCACCAGTGGAAGACTCATCCACGCCGAACTGCCTTTCCGCAACTTCTCAACTTTTTGGTTAAGGCTTTCATGTGTGTCTTCCTCCAATTCGCCAATTACTTCATCGGTGGCGGGATTGATAATTTTCATATTGATTTTGCCCTGATACTGGAAAGAAATTTTTCACGGATGTTCAATGCAAACGGGCTCGCAGGGTCCTGCATTCGTTCGGGATGCCATTGAACCAGAAGAAAGAAAGCCCTGTCCTCCCGGTCCCTTTTCTCCAGGCCCTCAATGAGGCCATCCGGTGAAACGGCATTCATAGTCAGCCCTTCGCCCATGAGGTCCACACACTGATGATGAGCACTGTTGACTTCGCCTATGCGGGTACCGGTAATCTCACGCAGCAGTGTATTGTCTGTAAGCCATACAGGATGATAACGATCTTTTCCTTCCTCCAGTTTCACGTGGGGAGGCTTACCAAACGACTGGATATCCGGGAGCAAAGTGCCGCCGAAGAAAACGTTGGCTATCTGCAATCCGCGGCAAATGCCCAGCAGAGGAAGATGTTTGCGGTCTGCGTAAGAAAGAATCCGCATTTCAAATTCATCCCTTTTTTCATCCAGGTCGGTCAATGCATACTTTTCCACGTACTCAGGCTTCTTGTAGAACTTCGGATGAACGTCCTCTCCGCCCGACAAAACCACCGCTGCGCACTTCTTTATCATCTCAAAATTACTCTCCTCATGACTCAATGGAACCAACTCGACCTCATTGGTTTCGGTGAGCCAACGCCTGTAATTCTCGAATTTTCTCCCGGAGGTGAGGCCAACTACTTTCTTCATCATAGGGCCTTACGGTACAGATTGAAAAAATCATCCCTGCTTACCGGCTTAGGATTGTTAGGATGTGCAAAATCTGCAAAAGCCAGGTCTGCAAGGGTGGCCACATGCTCCTCCCTTACGCCGACGTCGCGAAGGCGGTGGGGAATTTGAACACGGTGATTCAGGTCGAAGAGATATTTCACCACAGCGTCGCCGGATTCTTGACGGAGTTCCATCGTTCGGGCTATCCTTCTGAATTTCTCCTCGCATCCGGCGATGTTGAACTCCATACCATATGGGATATTCACCGCATTAGCCAGGCCATGATGGGTGTCCAGCAAAGCCGACATGGGGTGTGCCAGCGAGTGGACTACTCCCAGTCCCTTCTGAAAGGCAACAGCCCCCATCAGGGAAGCGATGAGCATTTTGCTGCGCGATTCCAGATCAGGACGATTGACCGCCTTTTCCAGCGATTCATGGATGAGGTGAATTCCTTCCAGGGCTATTCCTTCGGCGAGCGGATGAGGCATCTTTGCAAGAAATGCTTCCATGTTATGTGTGAGCGCATCCATTCCGGTCGCAGCCGTGATCCTGGCAGGCAGTTCCATGGTAAGCATGGGATCGGCAAATACAATTTTGGCCAGCAACTTGGGTGAAAACAGGATACGCTTCTGGTGTGTTTCATCATCTGCAATGATGGCGCTCCTTCCCACTTCACTTCCTGTTCCTGCGGTAGTTGGAATGGTTACAAAAGGCGGAACATCATTGGTAACATATATATCGCCGCCAATCAGGTCATCATATTTGAACAGGTCTTCACGGTGATGGATACGCAATACAATAGCTCTCGCCACATCCAGCGCAGCGCCGCCTCCGATCCCCACAATGCAATCCCGTTGTGTTCCATCATAAGCATCGGAACCCTTGTAGACATCCGATTTGACCGGGTTCTTGTGAATGTCCTGAAAGACTTCAACGCTTATGGATTTCTCTGCCAGGTTCCTGCAGATCTTGCGAAAGAATTCAAGCTGAGAAACGGTAGGATCGGTAACTACGAGTGGCTTCTTCCAACCGTTTTTTAGAAGATAATCCCCCAACTCATTTGCAGCGCCCGGGCCAAAACGGATGGTGGTAGGGAAATTATACTGATAGACTTTATCGAATGTCATATGATTTCAAAATACCGGCGATACTCCCAGTCTGTCACCGCCTTCAGGTGCTGTCTCCATTCCCATTCACGGGTTCTCACAAAATGATCTACAAATCCCTCTCCCAGCAGTTCTTTGGCAATATCAGAGTTCTTCATCAGCCGCGTGGCTTCCTCTAAGGTTGTGGGGAGCTTGCCGTGGTTAAAATCCAGATAGCCATTGCCGGCGGTAGCGGGCTGCCTGAGTTTAAGTTTCTTTTTCACGCCGTAAAGACCGGATGCGAGCGCGCCTGCCATTGAGAGGTAGGGATTCACATCTGAACCGATCACCCTGGTCTCCAGCCTGCAGGACTTTGGACTGTTGTTCAGCACGCGCAAGGCAACGGTTCGGTTATCGACTGCCCAGGTGAGCGTGGTTGGCGCCCATGCGCCTTCCACCAGTCTCTTGTAACTGTTTACTGTTGGCGCGAACAGCGGCAAGATGTGCGGAAGGCAGTGAAGTTGTCCTGCGATATATTGTTTCATGAGTTCGCTCATAGAGCTGTGATCTTTGGGATCGTAGAAGAGGTTCTTCTTCTCTGTTTTATCCCAGAGACTTTGGTGCACATGTCCGCCACAACCCGGAAGATCCTCGCTGATTTTTGCCATGAAGGTCGGAAGGATGCCATGCCTGTAGCCAATCTCCTTAACACCGGTTTTGAACAGCAATGCGCGATCGGCTGCTTCAAGAGCCTCAGCATAACGTATGGCTGCTTCAAGCACCCCGGGCCCCGTCTCTGTATGCAAACCTTCAAGCGGCACGCCGAATTTATTGAGCTGCGAAAACAGATCCTCAAAGAAAGGATTATTGAGCGTGCTCCTGAGGACGGAATACCCGAACATCCCTGGCGACAAGGGTTGCATTCCCCTGTAGTTCTTATCGCGGGCTGATTGAGGGGTCTCCCTGAAATTGAACCATTCGAACTCCTGGGATAAGATACTGGTGAACCCCATCTTAGTCGCCTGGTCACGAATCTTCTTCATCAGCTGCCTTGGACAAACGTCGGCGGGTTGACCCTTCTCGTCAACCAGTTCTCCCAGAAAAAAGGGAAGATCTCCCTCCCATGGAATCTTACGGAAAGTCTGGAGGTCGATTCTGGCTGGTGCATCGGGATAGCCCGTATGCCATCCGGTATACTTTCCATTATCATAGGCCACATCATTGGCATCCCAACCATAAATCACATCGCAGAAGCTCGTGCCGCCGTCGGCAGCTTGCAGAAATTTCTCAGTCGAAATGTATTTGCCACGCAGAATGCCGTCGATATCCGCGTAGGCAATTTTAACCCGGCCGGCAGGATGAATTTTTACATAATCAACAATGGCACGTGTTGTCATGAATGGCGCAAGGTTCGGAGTCTAAATATACCAAAGCAACCGGCGATTATCAGACAATAGATCAAACAAAGAATGGGATGATGCCATGCAACAGAGATCCAGGCCACCACAGCCAGTATGAATGCGATAATCGGAAAAACCGGGAAGCCCGGTGTAAGGAATGGCCTGTGTAACTCAGGCTCTTTCCATCTAAGTCGCATCATGGCCAGCATGGAAAGGGCATACAACGAAAGTGCACCCAAAACCGACAAGATGATTATCTCGCCAGTTCTGCCTGTAAGCAATGCCAGCAGGCCGACAAAAAAATTGGCGAGCAGTGCACCCGTCGGCGCCTGTGATCTGGTCCCTATCCTGCTGAATACAGAATAGGATGCTGTCAGTTTCCCGAATTCAAGTGTGGATCTGCCTGCTGCAAGAACCAATCCATTAAGTGAAGCTACCAGGCCGACGACTCCAACTGCGGCCATCACATAATACAGAGGATGGCCATCCCCCATCACTTTGCTCACCGCCATGGGCAACGGGGCGTCGGAAGTAGTTCCGTCCGCTTGAAGCACCACTGCCTCCCAGCCACCAACACCAACTGCCGATATGAAGGTGAGGGTGCAGACACAGACAAGTGTGAATAGTGCGGCAAGAAATCCGACTGACATGGTGCGGTTCGGATTGACGGTCTCTTCAGCGAGATTGGCGACTCCTTCAATTCCAAGAAAAAACCAGGCTGCATACGGAATAGCTGCAACAATCCCGCCATAGCTCTGCGGCCATGCATTAATGGTCAGGTTTGCCCACTTCACTTCCGGAAGCAGGAACGATGCAAAAACTAGAAGGCCGGTTACAGCGATGACCGTTACGATGAGCTCAAATGAGGCGGCAACCCTGATGCCAAGCAAGTTGAGGCCAGTAAAGAGAGCATATACGACAACGGAACCCACAAGAGGGTTTATCCATGGAAAAAATAACCCGATGTATGACCCAATTCCAAAAGCAATAGCAGGCGGGGCAAATACGAATTCAACATTTTGTGCCATGCCGGTCACGAATCCAAAGTCAGGCCCCCATGCCCGGAATGCATAATCAAATGCACCACCTGCTTTTGGGATGGCACAGGCCAATTCTGCGTAGCTGTAAGTAAAAGTAACATACAGCACAATCGCCCCCAGGGTAGCAATGGCCAATCCTCCGGTTCCACCTGCAGCCAGTCCCAGGTTCCAACCGAAATAGTTTCCTGAAATGACATACCCAACGCCCAGTCCCCAGACCATAAGTGGTGTCAGAATGCGACGAAGTTCAGCCATGAGTTCTGGTTAACCGGATTGCCCTCTTGTCAGAACAATTCATAAAGATTCAGTTATAGTAAGTTCCACATCACCACCAACTGGGAATGACTGGCAGACCAGCACCCTGCCCCTTGCAATCTCGTTGTCCGTCAGCACTTCATTGTACCGCATCCAGATCTTTCCTGAAACACACTGTGCAACGCAGCTGCCGCATCTACCGGCCTCGCAACTGTAAGGCAAAACTATTCCCAGCTTCCTAGCTGCCGATAAGACAGAATCAGGATAAGCCGAAATGAAAGTATGATGTTGTTCTTTGGTGACAATGGTTACCTGGTGGGCTGACTTATCCGGAGGAACTTCTTTCACCGGCTGTGGCAACGGTGCAAATATCTCCCGGCGAATCTGGGTGACAGTTGCCCCGGCATTCTGCAGCACAATCGTTGCCATCCGCATGTAGTCAAACGGGCCACATAAATAGAATCGGACTTTACTTATGGGAGAAGTGAGATGAACAGATAACAGTTCTTCAAGGAGTGTCTTGCCAAGCCGGGCACGTCTCAGGTCGCGGCTGTCGCTGAACAACCATTCGATTTTTATCCTTCCACTTTTCTCAAGGTGATGAAGTTTTTCACGAAAGATGGTGGAGCTATGCGAGCGATTACTATAGATCAGAACTGGCTGAACTTCCGGATAGCGGTGAAGCAGGCGTTGGATAATCGGGTATACAGGCGTAATTCCACCACCCGCCGCCAGGAAGAAGATTTGCCTAAGCTGAGAGAGATCTTCTTCAACCGTAAAGAAGCCGGTGGCCCCTCCCACAACGGTGAGCATATCACCCGGCTCCGCCTGATCCAGCAAGGCTCGCGAAAAAATGCCATTTGGTACCCGCTTGACTGTTATTGCCAATGGTTCGCCAGCATCCTGTGATGATGATATAGAATAACTCCTCCGGTATTGAACACCATTCTGCCTGAAAACAAATGTGAGGAACTGACCAGGCAGGTAATCTAAGTTTCTTTGAACAGGCTGTAAAATGAAAGTAGACGTATCCTCTGTTTCAGGGATGATATGGTGGATTCTCACCGCATGGTAGATTGAATTTTGCTCAGAAGGAAGATCGAAAGTCAGCATACAAACAAAAAAGGCCGGCAACGCAACGCTACCGGCCCTTAAGTTAAGGCTTCAGGCTATTAGTCCAGCAAGCCCAACGCCTTCATGTGCTTCGTTATACGGTTAACCTGAGGTTGGTTATCCAGGTCCGTGTACATACCCAGCAAAGTGTCAAGGACTTTGGCGTCATCAGGATTCATTTTCTCGCAGGTTTCCCAGTAAGGAAGGGCAATCTTCAGTTTATCAACATAAACTTTGTCGAGCTCAAATCTCTTCTTCTTGTCTTCTGCAGTGATGCCCAACTGGTTCATTTCCGCCTTCACCTTCTTGGCATCGAGATAGACCAGCTCTGCAAGCGCATAACGGGGCTCATAATATTTGGCGTCCACGTTGATGGCCTCTTCATAGCATTTGCGGGCGGCCTCATGATCACCGAGTTCAGAGTTGATCACACCAAGGAAGTACCGCGACTCCTTATCGGCCGGATTGGCTTTCACCTGTTTTTCCATGGCGACTTTTGCGTCCGGCAAGCGGTTCATCTTGATATACATATCCAACTCATACTTGGGAAAGTCAGGGTTATTGGGAAACTTTTTCACCGCATCCTGAGCAGTGGCTAGCGCCTTGTCGTAGTCCTTCAGCTTGTCGCGATAGAGTGCGAACATTTGAATATAGGCCTCAGTAGACTTACCACCCTTGGAGATGTATTTGTTAATGTATTCAATGGCTTCCTGGTCAGCTCCAGCAGCCGGTGCAAAATATACTCCCACATTCAAAATAACGGCCGTGTCTTCAGGCACGAGGTAAGCAACTGCCTTCACATACTCATAAGCTTTCTTGAAGTCCTTCTTGTCCTGATATTCAACTGCCGCCTTGTTGTAGTACGCATTGGCGATATTGGCAGAAGCTGAAGTGGTTAGGATTGGCAGGAAGGAACCGGGTTCAGTCAGGAAGCTGGCCGTCTTGCCCTTGTCTATTTCCTGGCACTTGTCAAATGCCTCCTTGGCAATTGGCCAGGGGTTTGCCTCCAGGCTTTTCCACTTTTCATTCTTGGTCGTATCAATCGCGCAGTAAATAATGCCCTTCACATACCATGATTTAGCAGCATTTTTGGTGGGCTGCCCTTTCTTATCCACCATGTATTCCTGGCTGGTGGTTGTGGCATCAATAATCGCCTTCGCTTCATCCAACTTCCCGGCACGCCAGGCCTGCTCAGCCTTATTGACGTTCGGCTTGACCTGACCCCAAACGAGGGCCGGCATCAAACCCACCAGCATAACTACGAGCTTTTTCATTTTCAATTCAGATTTGTTTTTAGTTCAAGTTTAGTTTAAGTCTATGTCGTTACTGTCTTCTATCTCCTCAATTTTCTGGATCTTCTCCACGGATGAAATGGCGTCATCCTCATTGAGCCTTATCAGCCGGACTCCCTGTGTGGCTCTTCCCATCACACGAAGTTCCTCCACTTTGATGCGGATACTTAATCCCGAACGGTTGATGATCATCAGCTCATCTGTTTCGCCCACCTCCTTGATTGCAACAAGCTTGCCAGTTTTATCGGTGATATTGATGGTTTTGACGCCCTTTCCGCCCCTTCTGGTAATCCTGTAGTCTTCAATGGACGATCGCTTGCCGTACCCTTTCTCGGAAACCACCAGCAAGTTAGCACCTTCATGGGTGATACATACCATCCCAACGACCCGGTCGTCCTTACCCTCCAGGGTAACGCCTCTCACACCTGCGGCTGTCCGGCCCATAGGCCTGACATCAGATTCGCTGAAGTGCACTGCCTTTCCATCCCGTTTGGCAATCACAATATGATTCTGGCCATTGGTTAGCGCAGCCTCAAGCAAACGGTCACCTTCATGCACGGTGATGGCCGTAATGCCATTGGCCCTGGGTCTTGAATAGGCCTCGAGGGAAGTCTTCTTGATGGTTCCTTGTTCGGTGCAGAGAATAACAAAATTCTGGTTGATGTATTCCTGGTCTTCAATGCTCTTCACATTGATCACGGACCTGACGGAATCACCGGACTCGATATTCAGCAGGTTCTGGATAGCCCTGCCTTTGGAGGTCTTCGTTCCTTCAGGTATTTCGTAGGCCTTTTTCCAGAAAACTTTACCAAGCGCTGTAAAGATGAGCAGGTAATTGTGGGCGTGAGCAATAAACAGGTGCTCTGTAAAGTCATCTTCCTTGGTCGCTACCCCCTTTGAACCCAAGCCACCCCTGCCCTGGGTACGGTATTCCGACAGTGAAGTACGCTTGATATATCCCTGGTTGGAAATGGTGATGACCATCTCTTCATTAGGGATCATATCTTCCACGGTAATATCGTCTTCTGAGGCCACTACGAGCGTACGGCGCTCGTCGCCGTAGCGTTCCTTCATCTCCAGCAGTTCGGTCTTGATGATGTCCATCCGCATTTTCTCGCTGCCCAATACCTCCTGCAAGTGGGCAATGAGGGCCTTTACTTCCTTGTATTCATTCTGAATCTTCTCACGCTCCAGTCCTGTAAGGCGCTGAAGACGCATGTCAAGAATGGCCTTGGCCTGGATTTCAGACAACTGGAAGGTCTCCATCAATCCCACTTTGGCCACTTCCGGATCTTTGGAATTCCGTATCAGCTTGATCACTTCATCGAGATGATCCAGTGCAATAAGATAGCCTTCGAGGATATGGGCCCGTTTTTCTGCTTCCGCGAGATCAAACTTTGCCCTCCTGGTTACCACTTCATGCCGATGGTCGACAAAATGGGCAATCAGTTCCTTCAGGTTGAGCGTCTGCGGCCGGCCCTTTACCAGCGCCACGTTGTTCACGCCGAAAGAGGACTGCAACTGGGTCTGTTTGAAGAGATTGTTGAGTACGATGTTGGGAATGGCATCCTTTTTCAGATCGTAAACCACCCGGAATCCATCGCGGTCCGATTCGTCCCTGATGTCTGTAATGCCTTCGATTTTCTTTTCGTTGATGAGCGCTGCAGTTTTCTCGATCATCAACGCTTTGTTCACCTGGTATGGAATCTCGGTGACGATGATTTGATCCTTGCCATGCGCATTGGTCACAATCTCGGCCTTGGCTCTGACAACGATTCTGCCTTTGCCTGTGAGATAGGACTCCTGCACACCTGATATCCCGTAGATAATACCACCGGTTGGAAAATCCGGCGCCGTGACAAGCTTCATCAATTCGGGAATGGTGATCTCCCGGTTGTCTATGTAGGCAATGGTGCCGTCCACAATCTCAGAAAGGTTGTGGGGAGCCATGTTGGTTGCCATTCCGACAGCAATTCCGGAAGATCCGTTGATCAGCAGATTGGGGATCTTGGCTGGCAATACTGTCGGTTCTGTAAGCGAGTCGTCAAAGTTTGGCTGGAAATCAACGGTGTCCTTGTTGATATCAGCCAGCATTTCCTCCGCAATACGGCGGAGTCTTGCCTCCGTATAACGCATTGCAGCGGGGGAGTCTCCGTCAATGGAGCCAAAGTTTCCCTGACCGTCAACAAGGGTATATCGAAGGGACCAATCCTGGGCCATGCGGACCATCGTGTCATACACGGATGCGTCTCCATGCGGATGATACTTACCCAGTACCTCCCCCACAATTCTGGCTGATTTCTTGTATGGCTTGTTGTAGTTGACGCCCAACTCCTGCATGCCGAATAGTACACGGCGATGAACGGGTTTTAGACCATCCCTCACGTCCGGGAGGGCACGGGAAACAATGACCGACATCGAGTAGTCGATGTAAGCTCCCCGCATTTCGTCTTCAATGTTGATCGGGATGATGTTCTGCCTGGCCGGGAGGCCACTGGTGTCTTCTGCCACGGGATACTAGGTGTTTCTGGTCAATATTTTTTACCGCGCGAAGATAGACAAAATTGACCGAATGGAGGTGATCGTCGGGTTAGTAAAAATGGCCGAATTCAGGGCGATTTGTGGCCTTTTCAGGGGCGGTCAGTAAGGGTTGAGTTTGCGCTTGTTTTTGCCCTTGTACTTGATCAGGTTGGGGTGATTTTCTCCATACTGGGGGTTCTGTTTTTTGTAGATGGGATGGACATTGCTGCGGTATTCCCGGTCTCCGTGGGCATGGTTGATCTGGATCCTGCATCCCGGTATTTTGCACTTGGGCAATTCGGGAATACTGTAGGAGAATCCAACGTTCAGGTATAGCGCGTTCATGTGATGCGTCAGGCTGATGCCGCCCTCAGGAAGGGCAAGCGTGTAACTCTTCAAGTCATAGGATGGACGAACAAACAGCCTCAGATACTCTGACAACTCACGCTCGATCGTTACACCAAAATTGAAATACATCCCGGGAGTAACCACAGCAGGATTGAAATTCGCTCCTGGTGAAAATCCTCCCACCTGAAGATCGCCTGTAAACAGGTAATTGCCTAGGCGGTAAAATGAGGCCCCGAAAATCGCGTAGTATTTACTCATCCACCCTGAGGGTGCCGGCACCTGAAAGGACGATATTTTGTCTGTGTAGTGCGTTGGGTGCATCGCACCTATACTCATGTATTCGTAGCTATAACCCCCCCCAATCCTGTACTTCCCCTTGAACTCGTAATGCAAAGAAACCTGAAGTGGAATGTTCATCGCGTTCCCTTTGAATCCCAGTTTGGTGGTATCGGAGGTGGCGTAAAAACTGCCAGGTTTAATAGTCCTCTTGTCGATGGCGATGTTGTTCACCCAATTCGAATACATAGTTCCCGGTGTTGCGGAATTCAGGAAAATGGCCGGGTACCCACCACCGGCAGGTTGATAAACGCCGAACCCCTCCAACTGGTGTGACATGAAGGTATTGCCATAACCCGTGCTGAAACTGAACCTGAAGTTCCTGAATATGGAACGCGGGCTCTTCTTGATTTTGGCATAGAAATTATCCAGAGGAAACGTCACCTCGTCATCCTGGGCAGTACCCTTCATGGGCCATAAAAGCAACAATGCCACCATACCCCACAACAGGTATCGATAGGACTCAAAAGCAACCCTGATTCTCAAGAAGGCACTATTCAAGCTTATAAAGTTATAAACTTAACCCGGTTTAATTATATCCGTAGCTGGGATAGAGGCTCTCCAGGTTGGTAAAGGTATGAAAACGGGTCTCGCCCGTCTTTCCCTCATAGGTAAATTCATGATGTTGAACACGCCCATGCACATCCGTAATGTCAAGCGTGAACCTGTTCAGACCGACTTTGAGCGGGACCCGGGCATAGAAAATGCTGTGCGGAAGAGTCTGCCAGTTACGGGTGTCCGCCTTCTCTGTGATCGCATTGATGATGCTCAGAACTGCCCCTGCCGTAGCATCCTGCTTGCGGACTTCATATTCTTCCAGCTTCTTTATCGCGACCCGCAGCAGTGCTTTGCTGAACTCAAGCCCCATGCGCTCCTCGAGACATTTGAACGCAACTTTATTTACATCTTCCAGGAGCATCAACGAATACTGCAGACTGTCGGATGACAGGGTTGCGCTTGTATAGTATTGCGGGCGCTCAACGTATTTTGGAAAAGCAACCCGCATTGCACCCATGCTTGCTAAACCCTGTACCTGCTTCTCATTCAGGCCGCTGATTTCAAACGGGAAACTCATACCCAATTGATCATTGTTAAAAAACACTACACCGCCCTGCCTGCTCACGACAAATGTTACGCCCCATTCCACCTTAACGGGACTGAGTCCGTTGTGCCAGAAGAATACCAACTCACCTCCTTTGTTGGGCTGGTAGGTATAGTCATTCATGCCGAACTGCTCCTTGTACTTCTCCATTTCATCGTCCATGCCGCTCAGATGCGCCGTCCGGAGAATATCCAGCTTTAGCTGCCCGGGAGGGCCCAAATCAAAAAGTTTCCGGTATTCATCCTCGTACACTTCCAATGCCTTGCGGTAGGCTATAAATGCGTTGTTATAGTCATGATCAGCCTCGTAAATGATCCCCATCAGGGTATGGATAAAGGCATCATCCCTGAATTTGGTCTCGGAAGCATAGCGATCTGTAAGTTGTTGTTCCCTGATATTCAGCCTTCTGCATTCTACCAGGGCGTCCTCCTTGTTCCCAAGTTTGAGGTAGTTCAGAGCTTTGTAATACAAAAGCAGCAGGTGCTCGTGATCTTCGCCTTTGTAGGAGACGAAATTGGGATTGGTGAGATAGGAACCAATCTCATTGAGATAGTTGATACGGTAGTCCTCACCATAGAGATAGGCCTTCTCGAGGTATTGATTGCTTTCTTCGTAGCGACCCATCATGGACAAGAGAAGCCCGTTGTTGACTTCGTACAGAAATTGTCTCTTTCCGTTGCCCTCTGAGGAATGGCTTCTCAGGGTCTTAAGTGCTCTTTCCAGATCACCCTTTTCAAACTCTTCGTTGAATGTGTAATTGGCCTGATAGTAGCTCGCACAGGAACCTAAACTCCAGATTACCGACCATGCTAACAGAACCTTTTTCATAAGAACAAAAGGGTCCTGGTCTAATTGCGGACGTACTTCTTGATTTCGTCCTGGCCGTACCAGATTCGTTTGTTGGTTTCCATGTCCGTTAGAAAGAGTGTGGTGGTGTAATTAACCACCCGCTTTTTCTGATAGGTATCCGTCTCTGATGTCATCTCTCCAAACAACATGAGATTGGCCCCCACTTCCTTTCCCCACTGGGCGACCGTTTTGGGATCTGCAAAATCCTGCTGTTCTGCACGTTCCTTGCGCAGCTTGTCCCTGAAAGCGTCTGACTCTACAAGGTCGGCCACATTGGAAGAATAGATGGCCATTTCCATTTTCTTGACATATGCATCTGCGTCGATATGCTCAGTTGTTTTGTTGCGTATCTGACCTACGATAATTGCCGGCTTCCTGCCAAGCTGTTTGGAATAATCCTTGAATGACTCGCTGCTGAGAAGCTGACTGATCATTTTTTCAGCCACCTGGCGAGAATCTGAGTCATTCCATCGGCCGCTAAGATCAATCTGGGTTCCAGGTTCAATTCGCGTTACTGATCTGGCGCAGCCCATGACCAAGAAGATGACCATGGGGACCAACGCTATCCGTGACATGAGATGATGCTTTTGCATATAAAGATCAAAATTCCTGCCAGGGTCACCCATTGTTCAGGCTGCTTTCAGTTGCCGGATAACTTGCTGGGGATCAGACGAAGAGAAAACCACGTTGCCGGCTACCAGCACGTCTGCCCCGGCACTGAGTAACGGCACGGCATTATTCACATTTACACCTCCATCAATCTCAATCAACGCAGAGGACCCATGTGAGGTTATGAGGTGCTTTAAATCCTTGATTTTCTGGTATGTATGTTCAATGAACTTCTGACCGCCGAAACCCGGATTGACAGACATAAGGCAAACAAGATCTATATCACGAATGATGTTTTCCAGGTGGCTGACAGGGGTGTGAGGGTTCACCGCTACACCTGCCTTGGCCCCTGAAGCCTTTATTTGCTGAATGTTGCGGTGCAAGTGTGCGCACGCCTCCACGTGAACTGAAATAGTGTCGGCGCCAGCCTTCCGGAACGCCTCCACCATTTTCTCGGGCTGGACAATCATGAGGTGAACATCGATGGGCTTCTTGGCATGCCTTTTCACTGACTCAAGCACAGGAATGCCCATTGAAATGTTCGGCACAAACACGCCATCCATTACATCCACGTGAATCCAGTCGGCTGCGCTTTGATTGATCATTTCAATTTCCCGCTGAAGATTGGCAAAATCTGCAGCAAGAATGGAGGGGGCAACTATGGGTGGCATAACTTGGTCACAAAGTTAGCCAAAATTGGTTGCGCCCGTTCCTACATTTTCATAAACCGCAGCACACTCACCTTCCCCGCCGCCGAGACTTTCAGCACATACAGGCCAGGTGAGAGATTTCCCAGGGGTACTTCCAGGGGATTGTTCTGCCAGTCAGGCATCACACTCGTGTCCATGACCGTCCTGCCGGAAAGGTCCGTCATTACAAGCGACACCGGTTCAAGAGGGAGGGTTGAGAACCCGACGAAGACCGACCCCACAGATGGATTGGGGAAAAGGAAAACATCCTCGCTGAGTTCAGACACCGTCATGTAATTTTTCACGGCAACATAGTGTGGTATTCCATAACCCATGCTGTTGTCAGGCTGGTTGCTTTTTGATGCTGTGTTTCTGATAATCTGCACCAATTGAGCAGGCTTCAAATCTGGATAAGCCTGCAGCAGCCCGGCCGCCAGGCTGGCCACCAGCGGCGACGCGAAGGAAGTACCGCTCGACTGGGCAATGCTTCCATCCTGGCGCATAATTACCGCGTTGCTTCCCAAGGCCATCACGTCCGGCTTGATGCGGCCATCGGCGGTTGGACCGAAAGAACTGAAGCTGGCTTTAGTCAATGAAGCGTTAACAGCCCCGGTAGCCAGTATTCCGTCCACATCGGCAGGCGGAGTAATGTAGTGCCATGGCTTGGTTCCCTCATTACCTGCACTTACGCTTACAATCATGCCCCTGTCGCGTGCCAACCCTGCAGCTATGGAAACCACGGCCGACTTACCATCCAGGGAGGTGACAGCGTAATCCATATTGTAGTCATCAAAGAAGTTGTAGCCCAGCGAGGCCTGTATGATATCTGCACCAGCGCTATCTGCTTTCTCTGCTGCAAACAACCAGTTGAATTCCTCAATTCTGTATTCGGTGTAGTAGTCTTCCGTCACGAATAGCAGGTATTCGGCGGCATCAGCGCCTCCGACAAATCCCATTCCGTTGTTTGCCGCCATCACGGAAAGGACTTCTGTTCCATGTGCATAGTATTGGTAGACATTATCGGAATTATAGACATAGTCCTTGGTCATGATCATCCTTCCCTGTTCAAAGATGGATTGAAATGACTGTAAGGTATTGATGCCTGGAAATCCTGCGTCAAAAACGGCAATCATAATTCCATTACCCCGGAAACCGTCGATATGCATCTTATCAAGGCCCAGCATGGTCAATTGCACACTTGTGCTGGTCTCCGCCGCAATTGCAAGGCTGTTTTTGGTTTTTGCCACTCTGCCGCCAAGCAGTTGCTGTCCTGGGGCAACCAATTCGGTCCGTTGAACGAAAGGCAAGGCAGCAATGGAAGTAATTTGAGCTGCGGTAGCTTCAACCAGCACCGCGTTCATCCATCTGGATGTGAAATAAGTCTTTGCTCCAGTTGCATGCACCTGGGAAACATAGTTTGGATTAACAGGCAAGTCTTCCGTTACAACTGCAATTCCACTATGTGCTCTCCTCTTGATTGATCTTTCCGAAAGAAAGGCTTCAGGTTGTTGCACACTATAGGGTGAGTTGTTCTTATCCTTGAAATACACCACATGCCGATCGGCCTGGGCGTGGAGGCTGAAGCCAATGAACCATTCCAAAAAGCAAACAATGGCCAGCCTACAAACTGCCATAGGATGTGATGGTCTGTTTCAGGATATGGCCGCTATCAACGATCTGTTTCCCAAGACAGCCAGGCTGATTGCAATACAGCAACACTATCTCTTCATAGTAAACCAGCCCCACGTTGCGTCCGTACACTGACTTTCTTGTGTCTTTTCCAATGATTTTATCATCTTCATTACTTTCCACTATAGTCACCGTATCATCATAAGCAATTCCCGCCCCGTCGAACCGCTTCATGAGTTGGATCGAAGAATAGTTATCACAATGTGAAGCCCCGTCATTGCATTTGTCATTCCCTCCCAGGTTGTTTAATGCATTTCCGTCCCAGGTCTTTCCTTCTGAAAGAGGATATGTCATCACCACATAAGGTATGTTACCCTCCTGGACAACAGCCCTGAACTCATTCTTCCTGAATGACCAGGTATCCACCACAGACCACCCTGCACTTGCATCCGGCCGGCGTGAACGGACCACTTTGAACAGAACCTCGCCAGACGTGTGAACTGTATCGTTGATAGAGAGCATTAGTTGGTAAAGATCATTTGTCTGCCCATTTACCTGTGAGATATTCGTCTCCGTTACATCATATACCCAGTAGGTACCCGTAGAAAGGGGAAAGTACTCAGCGCCGTTGATAGCGGGACTAACCTCCCGCGATTGACAGGTGGTCAACAGGAACAAGTAGCAAAGAAGGGCAGCACTCCGTCCAGACATCCAAACTGATTTTCCAAAGTTATTTTTTCTTTTTGATATTTGGCCGTGCAACAGCGACCAATCCTCTATGTGAGCAACATCACCAACTTGGGTGATGCCCGGTATTGCGCCGGAATGGGCGTCGACTTGCTTGGCTTCGATGCAGACCCTTCTTCCCATGACTATGTCAGCCCTGCCCTTTATCAGGAAATCATGGGATGGGTAAGCGGACCCGGGCGCGTTATCCAGATAGCATCCCCAGAAACTGCTCTTGCAGGCTATGATCCTGAGTACCTTCACGTCATCAGGGTTACAGATGCGGATGATTCAGAGCTGCCTTTCATACTTGAAATGACTTTCCAGGCTTCCCCTAAGGATGGCCATTTCCGCATGAGCAGGAACCCATCCTATCTGCTTCTCACCGATCTTCCAGGTAATGCAAACCATGTGCGTCAGACATTGCAAAATTTCCCGAAAGAGATTAAGGTCCTGGTTAGCGTACCGGAAAATGTCAAGGCAGATGACTGGTATCAGGAAACCGGCGCACAGGGACTTTACCTGAAGGGAAGCCGGGAAATAAGTCCGGGAATCAATGACTATGGCCGGCTGGCTGAAGTCCTTGAAAGGTTTGACTAGCTGACATCATTCTGTTCCATACTTTTTCATCAGGAAAGCAACAGCTTTCTCGGCAGTAGGCTGATAGTCTATCTCAACGACCTTTTTGCTGTCAAGCCATTCCTCTATCCTGTCCAAACGCTTCCGGCGTAGACGCTTGATGACCGGAACGCCCAGCTTCTTGAGCGCCGCAGCGTTGCACTGTTGCTCATATTGGTTTTTCATCGGAACCACAATGAGTTTCTTGTTCATAAAAAGCACCTCTGCCGGGGTCTCAAAACCGGCGCCACAAAGCACGCCGGCGCTCGTCACCATGCTCTCAACAAAATCCTCGCCGCTAACCGGGAACACCGATATACGCCCCACATGGTAAGGTTTGCGGATGTGCTTTGAGAAAATGTGCCACCGCACCGACTTGAACTTCATGAGCCATCCGACCAGTTTCTTGTCGTCGTAGGCTGGAAGGTACACCGTGTAGTGATTGCCCTTTTCTATTCGTCGCTCGGCTATTGCTTTTCTGATTACAGGAGTGAAAATATTTCGGTCGTAGTCCTTGAAGTGGAATCCCACATAATTCTCAACAGGCGCATAGTTGCGCAGCATCCATTCACCAAAAGGGTCGGTCACCTTGGGTCTGGGACTCTTCTTTGAAAGCAGTGCCACCTGATGTCCAAGTCCAACTATTCTTACATCCCTCTTCCTGGCAGCCCAGGCCGAAATGGGTTCAAAGTCATTGACGATAAGATCGTACTGCTCAATTGGAAACTCCTGCACTTCCCTGATGAAATCCCTGGAAGAGTTCTTGCTGAAGGTTTTGTAGAAATTGATGCCTCCCTTCTTTCCGAAATAGAAACTCAGCCCTTTTGAAGTGTACTTCACCGGATAGGGAAGCTCGACCTCTGCCTGTGCACCGCTGACAAACAGATCCACGGAACCATATTGCCGGAGCTGCGGGATAATGTCCACTGCCCGGCTCAGGTGACCGTTACCCGTTCCCTGGATGGCATACAGGATTTTCATTCAGATTTCTTTTCTTTTGATCCTTCTGAAAGGAATTCATTAACAAGGTCTTCAAAGATTTCCTGATTGTCACGGTTGGTCTTGAGTCGCTTGGGAATCTTCACCGTCTTCGCTACTGGATCCTCCTCATACCGGTACAGTTTCCAGCTGCCTTCTGCATATTCCAGTGCAGTAAGGTTCTCCACCCAGTCGCCGGAATTAAGATACCATACCTCACCTCTTGCAGTCGAAATTGTTTTCATGTCTGCATGATGAATATGACCGCAAACCACAAAATCGTATCCCCTGGAAATAGCAATCTCAGCTGCTGTCTTCTCAAAATCATTGATAAACTTCACGGCTCCCTTCACGCTGTCTTTAACCCGTTTGGACAGCGAGATCTTGCCCATCCCCATCAGTTTTAGCATCCAGTTTACAAAGCGGTTCAGAAGAATCAGCATATCATATCCCACGGCGCCCAACTTAGCAAGCCACTTGGAGTAGCGCATCGTCACATCAAACACATCTCCATGGAAAATCCATACTTTCTTACCCTGGAGCGTAATCACTTTTTTATTTTCGATCTGAAATGATCCCAACCGGAAGCCGGCAAACTTTCTCAGCATCTCGTCATGGTTGCCCGTGAGGTAAATGATTTTGGTTCCCTTTGTGAGCAGCCCTGCCAGATACTTGACGATCTGCATATGGGATTTCGGCCAGTAACGCTTGCTGAACTGCCACATGTCAATGATGTCGCCATTCAATACAATAGTCCTGGCCTTGATGGTCTTGAGGTAGCGGTACAGTTCTTCGGCATGACAGCCGTAAGTTCCCAGGTGGATGTCTGAGAGAACGACTATTTCAAGTTCCCGCTTTTCGACTTTTCCCATTATCTGGCAGCAAAATTACCTCAAATCCAGTTGGTTGCCGCCACCGTGCTGTTATGGCATTGTTAAGACTCGGTCCGGAACCGAAAACGAAGATACTTGATGCTCTCCCCTTTTGAAGAAAACATCTCTTCGTACCGGGTCTTGATGTCAAAGCACTCTCCGGCAAGTGAGGACTCGTACAATTTATCTGTGGACTTCAGGTCCTCGATATCTTCCCGTTGCATCAATTCTTCGAGGGTATAATTGAAGAGTCCGGTATTATCCGTTTTGAGTCTCAGGAAGCCGCCGGGCCGGAGGATTTTCTTATACATGGTCATGAATCTGGGTGAAGTCAGCCTTCGCTTAACGTCGCGTTTCCTGGGCCGGGGATCAGGGAAGGTGATCCAAATTTCGTCCACCTCACCCGGGGCAAAGAAACTTTCAATCATGAGGATATTGGTGCGAAGAAATGCGATGTTCCGAAGCTTTTGTTCCGTTGCAAGTGTGCTGCCTTTCCATATACGGTCGCCCTTCACGTCCACTCCAATGTAATTACGGTCCGGGAATATGGATGCCAGCGCCACTGAATACTCACCCCTTCCGCAAGCAAGTTCGATTGTAATGGGATGATCATTCTTGAAATACCGTGCATTCCAGTTGCCCCTGATTTGATGATATAGATCTTTGCCGGGCTCCAGCACATTCTCGCGCCCGGCAATAATTTCGAACCGTTTGAGTTTGCTTTTCAAGTTCCGGGCTATTACAAGTCGTTCAGTTCAGCAACGACGAACGTGCTACCGCCAACAAAGACGAGATCATCATTCCCGGCTGCCTTGATGGCAGCGTTAAGCGCATCATTTACGTCGCGTATCACCTGACCTTTCAGGCCTGCTTCCGCTGCAAGCCGATACAATTCATTTGCATCCATTGCCCTGGGGATTTTGGCCTGGCAAAAATAATAGGCAGCATCTTTGGGCAATAGCTTGAATATCTCCCCGAGGTCTTTTTCCCTCACAGCGCCCATAACAAAATGCAGGTGACGATACGGAGTCTTCCTGATTTGTTCAACAACTTCGCCTATGCCGGCGGGATTATGCCCGGTGTCACAGATCGTGAGCGGTTTTTCACGCAATGTTTGCCATCTGCCTTTGAGACCGGTGAGAGGAACTACGTTCTTCACTCCCTCCATTATAGCACTATCAGCAATATGAAGTCCCATCGACCTCAGCTTCAGTACAGCCGCGAGTACACCCGGAATATTTTTTTTCTGATAATCACCCTTCAATCCAGGATGCAATGGAAACAACCAGGGTCGTCCATGAAGAAGCACTTCCCATTCATTTCCTCCAGGGTGTACTTCAATTTCATCACCGGCAAAAGTAATCTCAGCGTTTTCCTCTCCTGCCTTGTGGCGGAACACTTCATCCACTTCATCAAGGTGCTCGCTGATGACCACTGGTACTCCTGATTTTATTATTCCCGCCTTCTCACCGGCTATCTGTGGCAATGTATCACCCAAAAACTCCTTGTGATCAAAGCTGATATTGGTGATGACTGACAACATGGGATGAATAACATTTGTGGAATCCAGCCTTCCTCCCATTCCCACTTCTATCACCGCCAGATCAACGGCCTTCAAAGCAAAATAGTCAAATGCCATAGCTACTGAAAGCTCAAAGAACGAGGGCTGGATGGACTGTATGGCGGGTCTGACCCTTTCGACAAAATCAATGACATATTGTTGATCCACTTCATGGCCATTCACCTTAATACGCTCCGTGAATTCCTTCAAGTGGGGAGAGGTGTGCAACCCTGTTTTGTATCCTGCACATTGCAAAATGGCTGCCAGCATATGGGAAGTACTTCCCTTCCCGTTGGTGCCAGCCACATGTATAGAGCGGAACTGCCTTTGGGGATTGTCCAGAAAATCGCAGAGCGCAATAGTGTTGGTCAGGTCCTTTCTGTAGGCTGCGGCGCCTATGCGCTGAAACATAGGCAGGGCACTGTAGAGAAAGTCTAGCGTCTCCTGATAGTTCATAAAAAAACAAGCCGTCTGATGGTCATCAGACGGCCTGCAAATATCAGTCTCAAAGACTATTTTCCAAGCTTGAATAACCGGAATCCTGCAGAAAGCTGAAACACCTGATTCTTTGCTGTCTGTGTTCCCAATGCTGAAAGCGTGGTTTGGCTGGTGGAGCCTGTGTACTTGTTGATGTCCGACATTCCGATGTTATAGCGTGCAGTAACATTGAGTCCGAATGGCAAATCAAAACCAATACCAACAGGAACGGAGAAGTCGGTTGAATTCAAAAGGTTCTTAACGTCCTGGCTTGCCGTGGTGCCTGAGGTGACTGTATTGTAAACTGCACCCTGCGCACTGGACAGGAATCCAAACTGAACCCCGGCCTGGAGGTTAAGTCCGGCAACGAGATACAATTTCAACATGACAGGTACGTTCACGTAACTGTAGTTGTTGCTAAAATTCTGGCTGTTGAAGGTCACCGTATGTCCCTGCTGTGAAAAGACAATTTCAGGTTGGATCGCAAGCTTGGTAAACTTGAACATGGCATAGGCACCAAAGTGGTAACCGGTTCTGTTGTCATAGGTTGCCTGGACGCTCGTGATGTTCACATTCGCGAAATTCAGTCCCCCCTTGACGCCGATGGCAACCTCTGCCTGCCCGAAGGCGGCTCCTCCGCACGCTATGAGCAAAGCGCTCAATACTAGAATCCTGGTCTGTTTCATGTTGAATTGGTTTATTAAACTGACTGAAACAAAAGTAATGCCTTAATCACTGCCGAAAAATCAGCCCAGGCCCAATTCAGGGTTTTTTCCTGTAATCGGGCGGTAAAAGGCCATCAACTTGTCCATGTCGGCGTCAAAATTATCAGTCAGGTAGATAGGTTCCCCGACAATAACCTCCTTGCGCGCATAATCAAAACCAGCCGGCACCACAGGTACACCTGCACCCTTGGCAATGTAGTAGAAACCAGTCCGCAAACGTTCAACCTTCTTGCGAGTGCCTTCGGGCGCCATAGCCAAAATGAATTCTGAATGGTTGTTGAATATCTTCACCACCTGGTCAACCATGTCTTCTGAAGTGGTTCGTTTGACGGGATGTCCGCCCAACATCCTGAAGAACCAGCCATAGGGTGGTCTGAACAACTGGCTCTTTCCCAGAAACTGGGCATTCCGAATGCGAAGCAGACTTCTGGCCGCCACACCGACTGGAAAGTCCCAGTTGCTGGTATGCGGAGCTACCGCTACAACAAATTTTTTGATTTCGGGCATCCTGCCAACGATCTTCCAGCCAATGATTTTGAAAATAAGAGCATACAATGGGCGAAGCATGGTGTGGCAGATTTTTACTTCTTTACCACGCGATCCAGCAAGCCATCATCCGCAAGGTGAGGCAACGTCACACGAAGGTCTTCATTGAGTGTCATGGCATTCCTTGCAGTTGCCAGTGCACCAGGGTTGCGCGCCCATGCTCTTCTGGCAATACCATTGTTAACGTCGTAACTCAGCATACTCCTGATCTTTCGGTCGGTTTCCATTGATCCATCCAACAACATACCGAAACCTCCGTTGATTACTTCACCCCAACCTACGCCGCCTCCGTTGTGCAGTGAAACCCACGTTGCCCCGCGAAAGCTGTCGCCGATTACATTCTGTACAGCCATGTCGGCAGTATAGCGTGAACCGTCATAAATATTGGCAGTCTCCCGGTATGGGCTGTCTGTTCCGGAGACATCATGATGGTCGCGACCCAATACCACTGGACCAATGCGCCCTTCGCGAACCGCTTTATTAAATGCTTCGGCTATCATCTGCCTCCCGGTTGCATCTGCGTAAAGAATGCGGGCTTTTGAACCTACAACGAGCTGATTGGCTCTTGCTGCGTTGATCCAGTTCAGGTTATCTTCCAACTGGCCGGTAATTTCTTCTGGTGCATTCTTCAACAGCCCTGTAATCACCTCGGCCGCAAGTGCATCCGTTACATCCAGATCCTCTTCCTTCCCGCTGGTGCAAACCCATCTGAAAGGTCCAAAGCCATAGTCGAAGCACATGGGGCCCATGATGTCTTCTACGTATGAAGGGTAGGCGAAACGCTTCTTGTCATCTGAAAGTACATCTGCACCCGCACGGGATGCTTCCAGCAGGAATGCATTGCCGTAGTCGAAGAAATAAGTTCCGCGATTGGTATGATGACGGATGGCAGTTGCCTGCCTGCGAAGGGATTCCTGAACATGACCCTTAAATGCCTCCGGGTCATTTGCCATAAGCTTATTGGATTCCTCAAAACTCAGTGACACCGGATAATAACCGCCTGCCCAGGGATTGTGCAAAGACGTCTGGTCCGAGCCCAGGTCAATATTTATCTCTTCAAATGCAAAACGTTCCCATACATCAACAATGTTGCCGAGGTAGGCGAGCGAGACGGCCTCTTTATCGCGCTTGGCTCTTACCACACGACGCGATAGCTCACCAAGATCGGTCATCAACTCATCAACCCATCCTTGCTGATGTCTCTTGTGAGCAGCTTTGGGATTGACTTCGGCGATTACGGAAACACATCCTGCAATCTTTCCCGCCTTTGGTTGAGCACCGCTCATGCCACCAAGACCCGAAGACAGGAACAATTTTCCTTCAAGACCCTCTCCCCGCTTGGATATCTTCCTTCCGGCGTTAAGCAGTGTAATATTGGTGCCGTGCACAATTCCCTGCGGGCCGATGTACATGTATGAGCCTGCGGTCATCTGGCCATACTGGGTCACACCAAGCGCGTTGTAACGCTCCCAATCATCCGGCTTTGAATAATTAGGGATCATCATGCCATTTGTCACCACCACCCGGGGGGCACCCTTCGACGATGGAAATAATCCCATGGGATGCCCCGAATACATATGGAGGGTATGCAGATCAGTCATGGTAGCCAGGTACTGCATGGTCAGCCGGTATTGCGCCCAATTCTGGAATACAGCCCCATTGCCTCCGTAGGTGATCAGTTCATGCGGGTGCTGGGCAACGGCAGGATCCAGGTTATTCTGGATCATCAGCTGAATGGCGGCAGCCTGAACGGACTTATGGGGATACTCTGATAAAGGGCGTGCAAACAACTCATATTCAGGTCGGTAACGGTACATGTATATGCGACCAAAGCGTCTGAGTTCCTCGTAGAATTCTGGCGCCAATGTCTCATGGTGCCTGGGGTGAAAGTACCGGAGGGCGTTCTTCAAGGCCAGTTTTACCTCTTCCCCTGAGAGGATTTCCTTCCTGCGCGGAGCATGATTAACAGATTCGTCGTAGGGTTTGGGGGCAGGAAGGTCCTCTCCCAGACCGGCCAGAATTTGATCCTGAAAAGAGAGATCGTGATCCATGTCAGACTAGCATTCCTTCAAAATGAGCAGGCGTAAAATTCTCCTTTACGAATTTGTACCCAATGTCGAAAATCTCCTTCGCCTTACCAATATCGAAGGCACTGAATTTGTCAAGTCCCGGAGGCTCCACGACCACATCACAGAGATGCTTGCTTACCAGTGTATTGGCACCAATCGCGATCAGCAAGCTGCGTTCAATAACCCCCTTTATGTTGGCTGGGTCAAAGGTCGGGCTGATGTGATTACAGTGCGAGCCAATGATAAACTCACATTTGGAACGGATCGGCCTCACCGGAAGGTTGTCCATCAACCCTCCGTCCACATACAATGAACCGTTATAAGGATAGGGGTTGAAGATAGCAGGAATGCTGCAGGAAGAAATAACTGCAGCCACCAGATCACCCTCATTGAAATAGGTCACCTCTCCCTTCTTGATTTCAACAGCTGCAACCGTCAACGGAATGGCTAACCCTGAAAAGTCAGCGGGAAGGTGCTTCTGCAACAACTCCCTTATTCCATCCATGCGCAGCAGGCCGGACCATGCCCATGCAGGTCTCACAGATTTGATCATGCTCACCTGAAGAATGATTTCAAGTATCTCCGATGGTGAATAGCCCCTTGCGTAAAGTGCACCAACAATGGATCCGGCACTGGTTCCTGACACCCTCCTGAACCGCAACCCATATTCCTCAAGCGCCTTCAACACTCCGATATGCGCCACCCCTCTGACACCGCCGCCGGACAGAACCAGTCCAATCTCTTTCATCAATAATGATTACAGTTCGCTGAGTTTAAAAGTCCTGTCGGCGCGAACGCCACGATCGGTCATCTTCAGACTGCAGCACTCCGCAACAGGATCATGCTCAAAGAATAGGATATAACCCTTATCCGCTGCTTTCTTCAGAAAAGCCTCCTTCTCCTCCATCGTAAGCAGCGGCCGCGTATCATACCCCATCACATAAGCAACGGGGATGTGGCTGACGGATGGAATCAGGTCAGCCATGTAACAAATGGTATGTCCTTTGTAAGGAATCAAAGGCAGCATCATTTGATCGGTATGACCACAGACATAGAGTATCTCAAACTGTGAAAAGGGGGACGGCCTGTTGTGATCTATCATCTTCAGATGGCCGCTCTCCTTCATTGGAAAGATATTTTCCTTCAGGAAGCTGGCCTTTTCGCGCGCATTGGGAACGGTGGCCCACTTCCAGTGTTCTTCATTGCTCCAGTATTGCGCATTTTGAAAAGTCAGCACCGGCTTTCCCTGATCATACCGAACACCACCGCCGCAATGGTCAAAGTGAAGATGGGTAAGAAACATGTCAGTGAGGTCGCTCTCCGAAAATCCGGCTTTACGAATTGAGGGGATCAGGGAGTCATTGCCATGCAGGTAGTAATAACTCAGGAATTTTGCATCCTGCTTGTCGCCAATCCCGTTGTCGATAAGAATCAACTGATTTCCGTCCTCAATGAGGAGACATCGCATTGCCCAGGAACAAAGATTGTTTTCGTCGGGAGGGTTGGTCTTTTGCCATATGGTTTTCGGAACAACCCCAAACATGGCACCACCGTCGAGCTTGAAGAATCCGGTGTCAATTACATGCAACTTCATATTGGAGTCTGCAGGGAACTATTCTTTTACGACTCCCATGCTGCAGAACTTTTCGATACGCTGGCTGATCATGTCAGGAACTGAAAGTTTGCCAACTTCAGCGGTGGTTTCCAGGATCACTCGTTTCACTTCATTGGCCATCCACTTGATATCTGTATGCGCTCCGCCGAGCGGCTCTTTGATAATACCGTCAATAAGTTTGAGGTCTTTCATGTCTCTGGCCGTAAGTCGGAGCACTTCAGCCGCCTGCTCTTTATAATCCCAGCTCCTCCAGAGAATGGATGAGCAGGATTCCGGGGAAATAACTGAATACCAGGTGTTTTCAAGCATAAACACCCTGTCACCGATGGCAATGCCCAGTGCACCGCCGGAGGCTCCTTCTCCGATGATAATGCAGATGACCGGCACTTTCAGCTTGAACATCTCTTTGAGGTTTCTTGCAATCGCTTCCCCCTGACCTCGCTCCTCTGCTTCGAGTCCCGGGAACGCGCCCGGCGTATCGATGAAGGTGACAATCGGCTTGTTGAACTTCTCCGCAATCTTCATAAGGCGAAGCGCCTTGCGGTAGCCTTCAGGATTGGCCATCCCGAAGTTGCGCATCTGGCGCTGTTTGGTATTGCGCCCTTTCTGCTGACCGATCAGCATGAATGTTTTCCCTTCAATGGTGCCCAGACCGCCAACCATAGCCTTGTCATCTGAGACGCCACGGTCCCCGTGCAACTCTATGAAGTCTGTTGTGATTTCGTAAATGTAATCCAGCGTGTACGGACGATCCGGATGCCGTGAAAGCTGAACCCTCTGCCAACCGGTGAGGTTCTCGAACGTTTCTTTCTTCAAGTCGAC
>JBDHXU010000033.1:0-32532 GCA_039810905.1 Cyclobacteriaceae bacterium
GTGGATACCCGGCCTAATTTTGGACTTGGATCCATAGATCAGGTGGATACCGTTATGATAACATGGCCGGATGGCAATGGAACATTGTTGACGAATGTCAAAACCAATCAGACTATCACATTAAAACAAACCGAAGGAGTATCAGTGAAAAGTCCGTCAACGACTGGATCTGCCAGAAACATTGCAGAGCAAGTCGATCTCCCTGCCATTGGCATTACCTATCAGCACAAGGAGAATGACTTTGTGGATTTTGACCGGGATCGGTTGTTGTATCATATGATGAGTACAGAGGGTCCGAGGATGAGTGTAGGAGATGTGAACGGGGATCACCTGGATGACTTTTACATCGGAGGAGCCAGAGACCAGGCTGGGGCATTATACGTTCAGAATGCAAACGGGACATTCCGGAGCACAAACGAGAAGGTGCTGATGGTGGACAAGGTATCGGAGGATGCGGGCAGTGTTTTTTTTGATGCGGATGGAGATGGGGACCAGGATCTGTATGTGTGCAGCGGGGGCAATGAGTTTTCACAAGGATCAACGGCATTGATCGACCGGCTGTACATTAACGATGGAAAAGGGAACTTTGTGAAATCTCCGCAGATATTGCCAACTACGAATTTTGAGAGTACCTCGACGGTAAGGGCATCGGACTTTGACGGAGACGGAGACCAGGATCTGTTTGTTGGAGTTCGGATGCAGGCCCATCAATATGGGGTACCGGTGAATGGTTACCTGTTAAGCAATGATGGGAAGGGGAAATTCTCGGAGGTATCCAGGGAACTGGCGCCGGGACTGTCCAGGGTGGGGATGATCACGGATGCGCAGTGGACAGACGTGGATGGTGACAAGGATGAGGACCTGATAATAGTAGGGGACTGGATGGGGATACGGATATTCTATAATGAAAAGGGGAAGCTGTCACAGCGGGCGGAGACAAAGGGATTGGAGAAGAGCCAGGGGTGGTGGAATGTGCTCAGGGCAGGGGACCTGGATGGGGATGGTGACATGGATTTTGTGGCTGGAAACCATGGGTTGAATTCCAGGTTCAAGGCGAGTGCAGAGAAGCCGGTGACGATGTATGTAAATGATTTTGACCAGAACGGAACGATAGAGCAGATTATCTGCAACTACAATGGAGAGAAGAGCTATCCGATGGCGCTGAGACATGATCTGGTACAGCAGATGCCGATGCTGAAGAAGAAGTACCTGAAGTATGCGAATTACCGGGACCAGTCGATCGAAGACATATTTACGAAGGAACAGATGAAGGGGATGATCACGTGGACGGGAAATGAGTTAAGGACATCGGTGATCATCAACCAGGGAGGAGGGAAGTTTGAAGTGAAGCCGCTGCCGGTGGAGGCTCAGTTCTCACCGGTGTATGGCATCCTCATTGAAGATTTTGACAAGGATGGGATCACTGATATTTTTCTTGGAGGGAATCTCTATCGTACGAAACCAGAAGTGGGGCGCTACGATGCCAGCTACGGTTGCCTCCTGAAAGGAACTGCCGACCGTCGTTATGAGTTTGTTCCTGGGGCAAACTCCGGCATTTTTGTAGATGGTGAGGTGAGGGATATGATCAGCGTCAAGGTTGGCAAGCAACCCCGGTTTTTAATATCCCGCAATAATGCTTCTCTGATTATGTTCAAAGTCAGATAAGACCCATGCTAAGGAGCTTACCATCCGTTTGTTCCCAGGGCCGAGGAATCTGTGCTTTTTTGGTTTTAAGCCTGATCGTATTGGCCGGTTGTCAGGTCGAACGGAATTCCACAACATTATTCCGTTCACTTCTTCCTCAGCAAACGGGCATTCAATTCGAGAACAGACTGAATGAAACAGAAGATTTTAACATCGTCGAATACCTGTATTTCTACAATGGAGGGGGAGTAGCCGCCGGTGATATTAATAATGATGGTTTCACTGATCTGTACTTTACGTCAAATCAGGGTCTCAACAAACTCTACCTCAACAAGGGAAATTTCAGATTTGAGGATATTACTGAACGAGCGGGGGTAGCCGGTAATGGCAACTGGAAGACTGGTGTCGCGATGGCGGACGTCAATGGAGACGGCCTGCTGGATATTTATGTATGCGGCGTCGGAGGCTACAAACATTTCAGCACAAGGAATCAATTGTTCATCAACAAGGGTGATCTCACCTTTGAGGAGGAAGCCTCATCTTACGGACTGGCTTTCCAGGGGCTGTCGACCCAGGCATCGTTCTTCGACTACGATCAGGATGGAGACCTTGATATGTACTTGCTAAATCACTCCGTGCACTCTGTGCGGTCTTATGGGAATGCGACCGAGAGAAACGAGAGTGACTCCCTGGCCGGTGATCGCCTCTACAGGAATGAAGCCGACAGGGGATTAAAGTTATTTACTGACGTAACAAAGGCTTCTGGTATCTACAACAGCCGTATCGGGTATGGCCTGGGCATAGCGACTTGTGATATCAACATGGATGGACGTACTGATATCTATGTATCAAATGATTTTCGTGAAAATGACTACCTCTATCTTAATACGGGAAACGGACGATTCAAACAGTCTATCGAGTCTTCCATGGGTCACTCCAGCAGGTTCTCCATGGGGAATGATATCGCCGATCTCAATAATGATTTGTTGCCGGATATCCTGACGGTTGACATGATGCCGGAGGAAGAAAAGATCATTAAGGCTTCTGTCGGCGAGGATTCATATGAGATTTACAAATACAAACTGAACGCAGGATATTACTACCAGGTTTCAAGGAATGCCCTGCAGTTAAATCGTGGCCAGGCCCACTTCAGTGATATCGCGTGGCTAAGCGGTGTCGCCGCAACCGACTGGAGCTGGGCCCCGCTGATTGCAGACTTTGATAACGACGGACATAAAGACATTTTTATCACCAATGGAATTGTACGGAGACCCAATGACTTGAACTATCTTAATTTCATTTCTACTGATTCTGCGCAGCGTCTAACCGATGTGCAGCTAGCCGGTAAAATGCCAGAAGGAAAAGTAAGCAACCGGATATTCAGGAATAAAGGTGATCTGGCTTTCGAAGATCGTTCAAAGGATTGGGGCATGGGACCAGCCGGATGCTCCAATGGCGCTGCCTATGCCGATCTTGACAATGACGGAGATCTTGACATCATAATCAATAACATCAATCAGAAGGCCAGCATTCTGGAAAATACATTGAGCGACAGCAGCCGTCATTCATTACGCATTCAACTCAGATCCGGAAATTTGAATACCCATGCTATCGGCGCCAAGGTGATCACGTTTATTGATTCTGCCCGATCATATATTGAAGTATCTCCCGCACGTGGATACCA
Organism: Cyclobacteriaceae bacterium; assembly: GCA_039810905.1. Classification (GTDB taxonomy): domain Bacteria; phylum Bacteroidota; class Bacteroidia; order Cytophagales; family Cyclobacteriaceae; genus ELB16-189. The sequence continues at coordinate 3,329 of JBDHXU010000033.1, forward strand.
ATCCTCTGTAGATTACACTTTGAACATAGGCTTAGGGACTGCAAATCACCCTGATTCTCTGTGGGTTATATGGCCTGGTGGCGGCTGGCAAAGTATTACTCAATTTGATGGTTCTCACACTCTTACGTTGTCACAGCGTGATGCTCTTCCCCGATATGATTATTCGGCACTGACGCCCAGACGAAAACTCTTTGATTCGATTTCACTTCATGAACACCCCCGTTACAGGCATCGGGAAAACGACTATGTTGATTTCAACATCCAGGGTCTTATGCCTCACATGCTTTCAGAAGAAGGGCCAAGGATGGCAGTGGGCGATGTGAATGGCGACGGCCTGAATGATTTCTATGTTGGGGGTGGCAGACAACAGCCAGGAATGCTGTACATCCAAAGCGGAGGAGGAGGATTTAATTCTTCAAATGAATCGCTCTTTGCAAAGTATGCGACCGGGGAAGAGACAGATGCGTTGCTGTTTGACGCAGACAAAGATGGAGACAATGACTTGGCGATTGTTTATGGAGGCAATGAGGGGATTGCCTCTGATAGCCTGAACCCCCAGCTGTTTCTGAATGACGGGAGGGGTCACTTTAAAGCATCCAATGGGATGCCCTCAATTCATTGCAACGCTTCCTGCGTCCGGTCGGCGGACTTTGACGGAGATGGTGACAACGATCTTTTTATAGGTGCAAGGTCAGTGCCTCTTCAATACGGCATTAGTCCGCCAAGTTTCATTCTTATCAATAAAGGCGGGGGGGTATTTGAAGACCGGACGTCAAACATTTTGTCTAACAGTGCAATGGGCATGATCACCGATGCGGCGTGGAATGACTTCAATGGTGATCATAGGATGGATCTCCTGGTTGTAGGAGAATGGATGGCGCCAACGCTTCTATTACAGACTGTTAAAGGCACACTCAACGACCAAACCAGCTCTTTGGGCCTTGATTCCTTACATGGCTGGTGGAGTGCCCTTGAAGTGGCTGACCTTGATGGAGACGGAGATCCTGATTTCGCAGCGGGAAACCTGGGACTTAACAGTCGCTTGAAGGCAAGTCCGAAAGAGCCGGTAAGAATGTACGTGGGCGACTTTGATGGCAATGGGAGTACTGAGCAGATATTGACATACTACAATCAGGGAATATCTTATCCGTTCGTTTCCAGGGACCAGTTGGTAAAGCAAATCCCCCCGCTCAGGAGAAAATTCCTGAGGTATGGAAACTATGTGAATGCGCGCATTGGCGATGTTCTGTCCCAACAACAAATCGATCTCTCAGAACAAAAGTGGGCTTCACACTTTGCGTCGGTTTGGTTTGAAAACCAGGGAGACAAATTTATACGCCGAACACTACCTGTTGAGTTGCAGTTTGCACCTGTTTTCTCAATCCGGGCATCTGATGTCAATGGAGACGGCCATGTCGATCTATTGTCGGCTGGAAACCGCTTTGCCACGCAACCTGATTTTGGGCGATATGATGCAGGATATGGTCTTGTGCTGCTGGGAAAAGGCGGCGGGCAGTTTACCGCTCTTAGCCCTGCCGAGAGCGGCTGGTGGGTAGCTGGGGAGGCAAGGGACATCAGAATTTTGGATAACCAAAAGAAGCGAAAGCTGTATCTTGTTTCAAGAAACGATGACACCATCGTTAGTTTTATTACCGCGTCAAAGTAAATGCACATGATACGAAAATTACTTGCAGTTGTACTCTCGCTCATTCCGGCGGTTGTACTTGCTCAGTCCGGAAATCCCTGGTTGGTAGAAGCAAACCGCATCGATCCCAACCATTACTTTGGTGTTACGGTCGCCAACGGCATGATAGGTATTGTCTCTTCCCCCGAACCGATGAAGGTGAAGGATGTGGTTTTGAATGGAGTTTACGACTATTATCAACGGGGACGGGTATCGAATATCCTGAAGACGTTCAATCACGTCAACATGAATCTGGACGTTGACGGAAGACGGATCGGATTGAACGACATCTCTAACTACGCTCAGGTGCTGGACATGAAGAGGGCTATTCTGACCACCACATTTGATGTGGGCGACAAACTTACTGTGAAGCACTCCATGATGGCCTTGCGCCACCTGCCGTACACTGCCTTGTCGGTGGTGGAAATTACAGCAAAGAAGAATACTGCAATTACGCCGATGAGTGTGATAGAGGCGCCAAATCATCTTATCGACGTGCACAACCTTTTTAGTGAAATTGACAGGCCGCATGTGAAGATTCCGTTGATGACTTCTGTTGGAAAGAGCCCATCCGGCAAGCACACAGTGGCCGTGAGCAACAGTATAATCTTTCAGGAGCCACACGGACAGGAGCCGCCACTGTTGCACGAGGATTGGGATTACAACATGCACCTGATGAAGTTCACAAGACAATTGACCGCAGGACAGACCTATCGGTTCTCGGTGGTCTCATCTGCCACTTCAACAGAGCACTTTGATGACCCGTTAAATGAAGCAGAGCGCCTCACCATCTTCGCTAAACTGGAAGGAACTGAAAGACTGCTTAACCGGCATGTTGCGGAGTGGGAGAAATTGTGGAAAGGGGATATCGTTCTGGATGGTGATGAACGATTGCAAAAGGACATCCGCTTTGCGCTTTATCATCTTTACTCTTTCGTGAGGGAAGGCACAGGCTACAGCCTTTCGCCCATGGGACTTTCCGGACTTGGATACAATGGGCATGTCTTTTGGGATACCGAACTCTGGATGTATCCTCCGCTGTTGGTGTTGCAGCCTGATATGGCCCGCAGCATTCTCGAATATCGCTATGCACGCCTTGACAAAGCAAAGCTGAACGCCTTTTCTCACGGTTACAAAGGAGCCATGTTCCCATGGGAATCCTCGGACGAGGGAACAGAGGATACTCCTGTTTGGGCATTGACTGGTCCTTTCCAGCATCATATTACCGGATGCATCGGCTGGGCATTCTGGAAGTACTACCAGGTAACCAGGGACAAACTTTGGCTTCGAGATCGTGGATACCCTGTCTTGAAGGAGGTAGCCGCCTTCTGGGCCAGTCGCGTGGAAAGGAAGGGCCCGGGAAAGTTTGAGATCAACAATGTCATCGGCGCAAATGAATGGCAGGAGAACATCGACAACAATGCATTCACTAACGGCATGGCCATTACCACACTAAGGTATGCGACACAGGCTGCAAAAGAACTGGGCCTCATTCCTGATCCTGATTGGGAATATGTCGCCCAGAATATCCCCATTCTGAAATTTCCGGATGGCGTGACTCGTGAGAATGCAACATACGATGGCGTGCCGATCAAGCAGGCTGACGTGAATCTGCTTGCATACCCGCTTGAAATTGTATCGGACAGGGCGCAGGTGGAAAAAGATCTTGCTTACTACGAGTCCAGGTATGCACCTGACGGTCCAGCGATGGGCGTGTCTGTTCTGTCAACACTTTATTCAAGATTAGGAAATCCGGACAAGGCATTGACCTTCCTCGTTAAATCATATGCACCGAACCAGGTACCTCCGTTCGGTGTATTGGCTGAAACAGCAGGCGGGACCAATCCATACTTTGCTACAGGAGCAGGTGGTTTTCTGCAGGCATTGATCAATGGATTTGGAGGTATCAATATTGGTGATGCAGGTATTACCCAGCTGAAGACAAAGCTGCCAAGGGGCTGGAAATCGCTGACTATTAAAGGTGTAGGCACTGAAAGAAAGGATTTTGCTGTGCATTGAATCTTTTAGGAAGCTGCTTCTCACTGTGCAGCGTATGGCTGGCTCTTCATGATCCTGGTCATTTTTAGGTTGGCGAATACCTTCTATTTTTGTGCCGCATAACTAATCTTCATGAGACACAAATATTGGCCTTTGATTTTGCTTACTTTAATTTTTTCGTGTTCAACACAGGACACAACGTATAAGCAAAAGGCTGCAAATCCTGAATTCCTCCACAGGGCTGTAAAGGAGATTACAGACCGGATAGTTTACGATATCTTTTCACCGCCTGTTGCCAGCCGTATCTATACCTACACAACGGTTGCAGCGTATGAGTGCGCCAGGCAGGGAAAGCCGGAATTCATGTCTTTTGCCGGTCAACTGCACGGCCTGGAGCCTGTGCCGGCGCCGGATTCATCCAAAGTGTACTGCTACGAGTTGGCTGCCATACAAGCCATACTAAAAGTTGGGAAGACATTGGTTTTCTCTGAAGACAAACTGGAAGAGTTCTACGGCAAAATAATGGAAGAGTACAAGGAAACCGGTATACCGGACGATGTGTACGAACGCTCCATTGAATATGGCACCAAAGTGGCGGATCATATTATCGCGTGGTCAAGCAAAGATAACTACAAGCAGACACGATCGTTTCCAAAGTATTCCATCCAGACCAATCCTGCAACCTGGAAGCCAACACCTCCTGCTTATATGGACGCTGTTGAACCGCATTGGAATAAGATCAGAACATTTGCAATTGATTCGGCTGCACAATTTCAGCCGGCACGCCCAACGCCATTTTCAACCGACAAGAAAAGCCAGTTCTACAACGAAGCAAAATTTGTTTATGAGACGGGTGTGAACCTTACGGAGGAACAGAAGGCCATTGCTTTTTTCTGGGATTGCAATCCTTTCGTTATGAACGTGAAGGGTCACGTTATGTTTGCCACCAAGAAGATATCGCCCGGTGGGCACTGGATGAATATTACACGGTCCGTTTGCACGAAAGACACTGTTGATTTCATTCATTCCGCCGAGGCCTACGCCAGAGTAGCGATTTCGCTTGTTGATGCGTTCATCAGTTGCTGGGATGAAAAATACAGAAGCAATCTTGTTCGCCCCGAAACCTATATCAATCAGTACATTGACGAAAACTGGGTGCCTCTGCTTCAGACGCCTCCCTTTCCTGAGTACACCAGCGGACATAGTGTAATATCGAATTCTGCTGCTACCGCGCTGACTGATCTTTTTGGAGACAACTATGCCTTCACAGATTCCACCGAGGTTGAGTTTGGAATGGCTCCGCGGTCATTCAAATCATTCTACGATGCATCCAACGAAGCTGCTATCAGCAGGGTGTATGGGGGCATTCACTACATTCCGGCCTGCGAAATAGGGAAAGACCAGGGAAGAAAAGTCGGTGCATTCGTAAGAGACAAGATCCGGACCCGTAGATCAAAGATGTAGGCTACCAGAACCAATCCGGCATGACAGTCGTTGCACCCGGAATAGCATAGGGATTCAGGCAATAATTGTACGGGCTTCCGGCCGGCCAATAGACAAAGTTGAACTGACAGGTTCCCACTTCTACGTTCGAGGGCATGTAACCTCTGTCAATCTTAACGCGGTTTAACTTCGTTCCGGAGGCTTCGAAATATCCGTATACGATCTCAGTAGGATCGTTGATATTGACAATGTTACCCGGAACGTTAGCAGGGGGGGTATCAAATATAGATCCTGTGCGTTCTGTGATCAATGCGACCTTTTGCCAGTAGTCATAGGCATTTTGGTTCATCGTGTACTGCGTCACGTTGAAGTAATGTCGTACCATGAAGGTGTAATCCACGCTTCTGGTCTGCAAAAGAAGATCATTGATAAAGGGTTTCTGATAATCATTGGTGGCAATCACCTTCAGATCAAACTTGGTGATCGTCTGATATATATAACAGAATGGGGGGCAAGCCAGTGCCTGTGGAGGACAAGTGGGTATGATGACATAAACTTCATCTACCCCCCAGCGGATGAATGATGGCGAGCGTTCTGAAGGAAGCACAGAGTTTAAATAGATCTTGACGTTTGTATTGTCGACCGGTATGCCTTCGGGCTTAACCACTGTCTCTGTCACAATTTTGAAGTAGGCTGAATCGGTAGCCTTGGTTCCGGGCATTTTTTCAGGCGTAGAGCGGTATTTTCTTCCATCCGGCAGCTGTATGCTGAGGGTGTAGATGCCATTTGGTCTTCCGGTTATAATGTTGCCATCCAATTGATAAGTACCTGGCCCTGTTTCGTGGTAAGATTCCTGATTCCCGTTCTCGTCCTGCAGGCTTACATAAGCGCCTGAAAGAGGATCAGGATCTTTGTTGAATTCGGGGGTAAGGCCCAACTTGAGAAACTGCGGGCCGGGTGTGTCATAAATGCCTCCGTTAATCACCAGGCGGCCAACCGTGCGTGTGACGTCCAGTTTATACGGGTCCTTGCAATTGCTCAACAACAGAAGAAGAAAGAGTAATAGCTTTTGCCGTTGCATGGATCAGAATGAGAGGTTGTAGGTAATGGAGGGAATTATGCTGCCCAATATAGAAAGGCGGTATGACTCAGGAATTGTTGAGAATTCCGGCTGCTGGTAATAGATGGAATAGGCATTTCTTCTTCCAAGCAGGTTGTAGATGGAGATATTGAGATTATCATCGAACTTCTTGAAGACGCTGTTAATTGTCAGGGAAATGTCAACTCTCCAGTAGTCTGGAATCCTGTATTGATTGCGGTCTGAAAAAACAGGAATGGCGGTGGTGCCACCCAGATAACTTGATGTCAGCGCTGTGACCGGGCGCCCTGTACTGTAAGTAAAGTTTACACCAAACCGGGAGGTGCGGCCAGCTTTCCGGCTGGCAGTGAGGTTGAATGTGTGCGGCTTGTCATAGTTGGTGGGGTACCATTTCCCCTGGTTCACCGTTTCTGCCGGATTTGTGCCTGCCACCTGAATAAAAGAACGCATGAAAGTATAGGAAACCCATCCGGTCCAGACGCCTGTGTTCTTTCTTGCGAATAGTTCAAGTCCGTAGGCTTTACCTTGCCCCTGGAGCAGTTCTGTCTCCAGATGCCGGTTCAGCAATAGCTGGGCAAAGTCCTTATACTCCACCAGGTTTTGAGTGGTCTTATAAAATGCTTCGGCCGACAAATCATACATTTTGTTGTCGGTGTTTCGGAAATAGCCCATAGAATAGTTATCCGCCACCTGGGGCCTGATATGGGGATTGCTGACCTGCCAGATGTCGATCGGTGTTGCGGCTGTGCTGTTGGAGATCAGGTGGATATACTGTCTCATCCTGTTGTAACTCATCTTGATTGACGAGTGGTCCGAAATACTGTAGCTGGCGGAGAGCCTGGGTTCGAAGCCACTATACGTCTTAATGACCTGATTCCTTGTATAATAGGTCGTATCAGCAATCGTAAATACGCTCTTGGGCACTCCCGGCTGATAAGCGTACACGGTGTCGGCTCCAAGATTCTGGAACAGTGAAAAGCGCAGCCCTGCTGAAATGGTTATCTTCGGAGACATGGTGAACTCCTCGTTTACGTAGAATCCCCATTCCCGGCCACGATCTTTTTCCACCCGTTTGCTGACGGTGGCGGATGAATTCCCGTAAGGATTCGATATTTCCGGACGACCGCCATAGTAATTCATGTCGACTCCAAAATTCAATGCATGTTTTCCCTCTATAGTGAACAGAACATCCTCCTTCAATTGATTGTAGTCTATTCCATTGCTGAGACTTTTTGCCTGAATGGGATTGTAGTCATACAGCTTGCTGGCGTACGAGCCCGAGACGGCAGAAAATGTTGATGACCAATGATCACTCAGGATGCTTTTCCATTTCAGGTTGAACAATTGTGTAGTATAGTCATATCCGAATTCCTGAGAATACCTGAAGTAGTCGTTGCCAAGGTAGTAAGTGAGGTTTAGCGTATTCCTGGTGTTGAACCGGTGTGTAATATTTCCGTTTACATCGTAGAACGATGCAGAACTCTGCCTTACATCTGTATTGCCCACCATCTTCAGAATCCAGTCTGAATATGAAAACCTTGTTCCCACCAGGAACGAGGTATGGTCTTTCCAAATCGGACCTTCAATGGCCAACCTGCTGCTGAGTACACCAATGCCTCCCTTGAATTTCAGTTTCTCGAAATTTCCGCTCCTTGTTCTTACATCCAGCACAGACGAAGCTCTTCCGCCAAACTGAGCCGGAACATTCCCTTTGTAGAGTGTAAAGTCCTCCACTACATCAGAATTGAAATTGGAGAGAAGACCAAGGGCGTGAGAAGAGTTAAAGATCTGACCTCCGTCCATGAGGATAAGGTTTTGATCAATGCGACCCCCTCTGACATTGAATCCTGCACTTCCTTCACCCACGGAGTTAACGCCCGGCATGAGCTGTATGCTCTTGATGACATCCACTTCGCCCATTAGTGCAGGTATCCTCTTGATCTCCGTGACATTCAGTTTCGCCATCCCTGAAATTGGTTCCTTTATTCGATCTTCCTGTGAGGTAGCGCTGATCACAACTTCCTCCAGAACTTCCGGTTTCTCAGACATTTCAAAATCCTGGACTCCATTGGCAAAAATGGCCAGCCTCATCGAGATGGGTATCATCCCCAGATACCGGACGGTTAGCTTGTATTTGCCCGGAGGAAACTGGAGATAGTACCTGCCGTTTTGATCGGAATTGTTCCCATACTTCAACCCATCCACAAAAATGGCAGCACCGCTGAGCGGCCGCTTGTCAGCTTGGAACGTGATGGTTCCGCTCAGGGTAACCATCATGGTTTGTTTCAGTTTGCGAATTGAATTGTCAATGGATTTGATGGCTTCAGCGTCAGTCACTTGGGCCTTCTGTTCAATCAATTGATCCATTTGAGCCTGACGGCGCGACATTTCTTCCATGTGCGTTGAATCACCGAAAACAACGGTAGAAACTGCCTGTGAAAGGCCCGATGTGGAAAACAGAAGAAAAGGGATCAAGTACTTAAGAAATGAATGCCCGCCGCTGAATCTCTTCACTGAAAATGATTTGGCCAATAATACATCACTGCATCCCGAAATAAAAGAGGAGTCACCACAATTGAGACAAGTTCTGAACGCGGTTTTGCCTATATCAGGTCAGCGTCGAAATCTATCCCTTATAGTGGGTGGATCTTTGGCAATGGATCTTCCACCCGTCGAGCCGGCCTTGTAAAACGTCTGTTCTTTCCATGCCTTGCCGAACTGATAAGGAGCGCTGCGGCCATTTGCTGAGATGTAGGAGAGAAATGAATCGTAACCCTGGGCTACCTCATAATCAGCCAGTTGCACCACGCCATAAAACTGTAATTGCTCCGGGTTGAAACTAACTTCACCTGCCGTACGAATCATGTCGGGGAGCGTGATCAGCCGGATGTACTCACTTTGTCCGCCTTGCCCAGCCCAGGTCCAATCAAAAGTAGAAACCTTGTCGGCGTAGCCCCAGCCTATAAAATAGGTGTCAAAATTGCCGGAAGTAGCCAGGCTCACGTAATTGTTCCCTCTATCCTGGAATTGAACGTCGGCGCGCAGCGGTATGATGTCGTAGAATTTTGAGGGATGAAACGCATCAATCCGGTAATCGGCTGTTCTGAGGGTAGAGGCAGAACCATAGGCGGCAAAGGTGCTTCCGGGGTATTCTATAACCAAACTGCCACCTGTAAGGTTGGCTACGCCCAGTGAATAGTATTCGTCAAATTTGTTGGGTGTGGTGAATCCATAAGTGATGATGTGTGCACCCTGTGCACCGTTCAGGCTGGTCACCTGTACACTTTGCAAAGGGGTCTTGAGGTCAGAGAACTTTCCGATGTATTGATCGTTGGCACTCAGTCCGGGTATGAGTTCATAATGATTTACGGTCTGATAGATTTCCCGGATAAAGAGACGGGTGGGGGCAGTAGTTACATCCAGTGAAACTGAATTCCCGCCATCCAGAAAGACTTTTGAATCACCGCTCGTACTGATGAAATAAGGATGCGTGCCTGTTGAATCCTTGAAGCTTACCCTAAGACTTCCCAGTACAGGGTCATCACTCTGTGAGAGGTCTAAGGTCCAGTACCCCCTCGGCACGTATTCAAAACTCGTCAGCGACAAATAGCGGCCGTCAACGAGATAAGCTTCACTAAGTGTAAATGTCTTTTCGTTATAGTCAGGATTGGACAGGACAATTGAGTTTCCGTTCTTCAATTCTTGAATATTGATTACTGATCCGTTGCCGGAGGAAAGAAATATCCATCCTTTCTCGTTATAACGAAGGTGATCAGAAGGTACTGCAAGCGTCAATAGTTGATTCCTTACCTGGACACTGGTGCTCGCCGTTTTTACCTGGCCTGACTGGTATGATACTGTGGCCCTCAAGTCATATGAGCCGTCAGGCAAAGACCGTGTATCCCAGGAATACTGAAAAGGAGGCTGTGCAAGTGTGATTAGATGATTGCCACTGATCTGAATCTCCACGCTATTCACCGTTTGAGCGTTGGATACCTGTAGCTCAAGGCTGACGGTATTCCACACCAAATCACCGTCTTTCAGGTTCTTGAACTGGTTGTCCTGGACGGCGTCCAACTGCTCTTTATGGCAGGAGAACAGGATAGTCCACGTCAGGATAAGTCCTATTAACCGGAGGGGTTTCATGGTTTTTACAGCTTATAAAGATAAGAGATATGAAGATAAGCCTGACGTGAGCCGGGGCACCTTAGACTTCTTTGATACCTTTCAAATAACCGTAAAATTGGTGCATTGTAATTTAAAGCTGCTCAATAGTCTGCATGGAGGTGCCTGGGTCGTTACTGAGTCGTTCTGCTGTCGTCAGTTTATTGCTCCTGAACTCATATCACTGTAGGGTCACTATAAGGTCACTATAAGGTCTCTATAAGGGTCGCTGGAAATTGGCCTTCTGGCGTCTGGCTTCTGATTATAGTTTAAACAGGGGAAGGGATGCTAGTAGGCATAAACCTGTACCTAAGGCCTGCTACTAGCGACCTAAGGCCTTCAATTCTGGTAGATTTACCCGACTTTCACCCGACTTTGTACCGACTTGCTCCGAACTCTCTCCGGACTTTTTGATCAAATATTACGTTTTGATGCTGAAAACCCTGTTTTTTAGATAAAAAACCTTGCAGGCGTACTAATTATTAGGTTTTCGTATCTGCTGTGCCCATCCATTCAGGGAACAGCGGCTTCAGCGTTTGAAGAATCCTTAAGTAAACAGGATTCTGGCGACATTGTCAAGGGGCGGTTGAAAAAAAGCTGCTGGCTGTTGGCTACTGGCTGCTGGCGGGCAATCGAAATGGTTGGAGGCGACTCATCCTTCCAAAATTGGGTATGCCGCAGACACTTGACCCAGTAGCTAGTACCCAGTAGCCAACAACCAGCTTTTGAAAGTTGAATTAATCTTAATCTATATATTAGGCTGCCATTGTGCCGTTCAGTATGGAATTACCGAAACCTCAGCTGTCCATTTCCCAGATCATCAACATGAACGTGGGTTTCTTTGGTATTCAGTACAGCTTCGGTCTGCAGCAATCCGCCATCAACCCACTTTATACTTTTCTGGATGCCAGACCTGAGGAATTGCCTTTGCTTAACCTCGCTGGTCCTATGACCGGACTTCTCATACAACCCGTCATCGGCGCGCTCAGCGACAAGACGTGGCACCCAAGGTGGGGAAGAAGGAAGCCATATTTTTTGATTGGAGCTATTGCCTGCAGTATTTGTCTTTTCCTTTTTCCTTTCAGCCGAGCGTTGTGGATGGCTGTGGGACTACTTTGGATTCTGGATGCTGCGAACAACACGGCGATGGAACCCTATCGGGCATTTATTGCCGACAAACTGCCTTCACAACAACGGGCAATGGGATTTCTTACTCAGAGCTTCTTCACCGGCTTCGGGATCACGCTCGCCAACATTTCATTGTATTTGTTTCAACAATGGATCACCGGATCAGATCCGGGATCTGGAATTCCTTACTGGGTATTTGGTTCCTTTTTTGTAGGTTCTTTATGCTCGATATCCTCGGTTCTTTGGTCGACTTCCACGACACCGGAGATTCCGCCTACGGCAGAAGAGTTGAGTCATTTGAAGTCTGCTCCACGGGGCTTGCTGGCTCCTTTCAGGGAAATCTTCAGTGCCATTTCTGATATGCCTATTACGCTGTGGCAGCTTGCCCTTGTATACCTCTTCCAATGGTATGCCATGTTCTGCTACTGGCAATTCGTTTCTCACAGCATTGCCCAATCCGTATGGGGAACCACGGCCGAGCAAAGCCCTGACCTTTATCAGGAAGCAGTGGGATGGACGGGGCTCGTGAATGGTTTCTATAACATTGTAACTTTCCTTTCCGCGTTTGGGCTTGTGTGGCTGGCAAAGAAAATTTCAGCCAAATATGTCCACGTGATTTGCCTGGCACTGGCATCATTGTCATTGTTCATCATGCCTCAGATCCACAATAAATTCTTCCTGTTCGCACCCATGATCGGCTTTGGAATTGCATGGGCCAGTATGATGGGCGTGCCCTACATCATGGTGGTAGGAAGTATTCCCAAAGAACGTTACGGCGTGTATATGGGTATCATCAACATGATGATCGTGGTGCCGATGATTCTCCAGACGCTGACCTTTGGATTTGTGTACCGGGAATTTCTCGGGAATGATCCCAGGGTGGCTATCATGTTCGCAGGTGCCCTGCTTTTGATCGCCGCCATCGCTACAACGCTGATTAAGGTTGCACCATCGGTTTCTGAAGAAGTAAATCTCCCATCAGGTGGCCATTGACAATTACACCATAGCAAATCGTAATTAAAAGAATATGGATTCTTACCTAGCTGAATTTCTTGGCACGATGATCCTGATCCTTCTGGGTGATGGCGTGGTTGCGGGCGTGATATTAAAAGGAGCAAAATCCGAAAATGCCGGCTGGCTGACTATTGTGATTGGCTGGGGATTAGCTGTTACGGTTGCTATCTATGCAGTAGGTAAGATCTCCGGCGCACATTTGAATCCTGCCGTAACTCTTGCGCTCGCGTTCAAGGGTGACTTTGACTGGGGCCTTGTACCAGGGTATGTTCTTGCCCAGTTGAGCGGAGCTTTTGTTGGTGGTATAATCGTTTGGGTGCATTACCTTCCGCATTGGAAACGGACCGAAGATCAGGGAACAAAACTGGCGGTATTTTGTACGGCACCTGCAGTACGCAATACGATTTCGAACCTGGTAAGCGAAGTAGTTGCCACTGCCGTGTTGGTTGGCGGCCTCCTGTTTATTGGTACAAATGAATTTACAGAGGGACTCAATCCAATCGTAGTTGGTTTGCTCATCATTTCAATCGGATTGAGCCTTGGAGGCACGACCGGTTTTGCGATCAACCCCGCCCGTGACCTCGGTCCCAGGCTCGCTCACGCCATCCTTCCCATTCATGGGAAAGGCGGATCAGACTGGACATACTCATGGATACCTGTGGTAGGTCCGATTCTTGGCGGATTGTTGGGCGTGCTGGTGTACGGTTTGCTCTATTGATTGATTATGAATGGGAAATACATTATTGCGCTGGACCAGGGAACTACAAGTTCCAGGGCAGTACTGTTCGATATGGAAGGGCAGATCCGTGGGATCGCCCAGCAGGAATTCAGGCAGATTTATCCAAACCCGGGCTGGGTGGAGCATGATCCCGATGAAATCTGGAAAACGCAGGTGGGTGTGCTGATCAGGGTAATGGTCGAGAATGCGATCAAGCCCTCCCAGGTGGCAGCTATCGGCATTACAAACCAGCGTGAGACGACTGTAATTTGGGACCGAAAGACCGGAAGACCGGTCTACAATGCGATTGTGTGGCAGGACAAGAGGACCGCACCGATCTGTGAAGAGTTGAAAGCAAAAGGGCTCACAGATTACGTCAAGCACACAACAGGTTTGGTAATTGATTCCTATTTCTCTGCAACGAAAGTGAAATGGATTCTGGATCAGGATGCCGGTTTGCGAATTCGGGCAGCAAAAGGGGAACTGGCATTTGGCACCATCGATACCTGGCTGATCTGGAAGATGACAGGAGGACAGACACATGCCACAGACTATTCCAATGCATCGAGAACCTTGTTGTACGATATTGTAAATCTGAGATGGGATGACAGGCTGCTCGATGTTCTGCAGATTCCTCGTGAACTCCTCCCTGAAGTTCGTCCTTCAGCAGCGGCGTACGGGCACTGGACTTTCGACGGAGTGGATATTCCGATTTGCGGAGTGGCTGGGGACCAGCAGGCAGCGCTTTTTGGCCAGGCGTGCTTCAAGCCAGGAATGGCAAAGAATACCTATGGCACCGGTTGCTTTATGCTGCTGAACACTGGTTCACATCGCCATGAGTCACAACATGGTTTGCTTACTACTATTGCGTGGGGTCTTGACGGTACTGTGGAATATGCACTTGAGGGAAGTGTTTTCATCGCGGGTGCCGCCATTCAATGGCTGAGAGATGCGATGCACCTGATCGATCAGGCAAAAGATTCCGAATACTTCGCCACCAAGGCTCTTGGATCCAATGAGGTATATATGGTCCCTGCCTTTGCAGGTCTTGGGGCACCTTATTGGGATATGTATGCCCGCGGCGCCATTTTCGGACTTACCAGGGATACGGGTAAGGAACACGTGATCAAAGCGACACTCGAGTCACTGGCGTACCAGACGAAGGACATTCTGAATGCCATGCAGGATGATACCCGGTTAAAATTGAGCAGCCTGAAAGTGGATGGAGGCGCAAGTGCCAATAATATGCTGATGCAATTCCAGGCTGACATATTGGGAACTGATGTAGAGCGCCCCGAAGTAGTTGAATCCACTGCAGTAGGAGCGGCCTATCTTGCGGGAATACAGGCAGGAATCTGGAAAAAAGAGGATATCGTCAGGAATCGTAAGGTGCAGCGTACCTTCAAACCTGTCATGTCTGAACAGGACAGAACTAACTTATACAGAGGTTGGCAGAAGGCAGTGAAGAGAGCGATGCAGTGGACTTTGGAAGACAAGGACTAAGCCGTGAATTTTTCAGCGTATTCCAGGAATGAAATCATTGAAAGACTTCGGACCGGTCCGTTCGATCTAATCATCATTGGCGGCGGCATAACCGGTGCAGGCATAGCGCTCGACGCTGCCAGCAGGGGATTGAAGACTGCACTCATCGAGAAGAACGATTTTGCATTTGGCACCAGCAGCCGGTCAACGAAACTCATACATGGCGGACTCAGGTATCTCAAGCAGTTAGAGTTTGCTTTGGTAAAGGAGGTGGGAAGCGAGCGGGCAATAGTGCATCGGCTGGCACCGCACCTCGTGGTACCGGAGAAAATGCTTTTGCCTCTGTATGAGAAACGAGGGCTCGGATACTGGCTTACTTCCATCGGACTAAAAATCTATGATTGGCTTGCAGGCGTGAAACCTGAGGACCAGAGAAGAATGCTCACGTCATTGCAGACCCTCAGGCACGAACCTCTTCTGATGAAAGATGAAATCAAGGGTGGGGCCATTTATGCGGAGTACCGTACAGATGATGCCAGGTTGACGATAGAAATCATGAAAAGGGCATTCGCGCAGGGTGCCATAACGGCAAACTATATTCACGCCTCTGAATTTATCTATGAGGGAACGCAAGTGCGTGGCGTAAAGGCAACGGACGAATTGACTGGACAGCCGCTGGATATTCATTCGTCGGTTGTGGTCAATGCTGCCGGGCCGTGGGTGGACGATTTAAGGGGCATCAATCACTCGCTGGATAACAAGAAGCTTCATCTTACCAAGGGGATACACATTGTAGTTCCTTATTACAGGCTTCCAGTGCGTCAGGCGATTTATTTTGATGTGCCTGATGGCCGAATGATTTTTGCGATTCCCAGAGGGAGGGTAACTTATGTGGGGACTACTGATACAGATTACTCTGGCGATAAGAATGAGGTCTTCGCAACACGGGAAGATGTGGATTATCTGCTGAAAGGTGCCAACGTAACGTTTCCATCCGCTCATTTAACATTAGCTGATGTGGAATCCTGTTGGGCAGGGCTAAGGCCGTTGATTCACGAGGAGGGAAAGTCCGCATCAGAACTGTCCAGGAAGGACGAGATCTTTCGTTCTGATTCTGGACTGATTTCCATGGCAGGCGGAAAGCTGACGGGCTACCGGAGGATGGCAGAAAGGGTTGTTGATCTTATTGCAGATGAGTTCTTTGCAGATAAGAATTTGCCGGCCTGTTCGACAGCATCATTGATGCTGGTGCAGCCTGCTCTTTTGTCGGTAGAAGAAGTGAAGCAGCACACTGCCCGACTGGCGGGAGAAATCGCGGAGCTGGGATTGAAAGGGGAGGATGCTGGTTACCTCATTCATTTATTTGGCAGACAGGCTGATGTTATCATTGGTCGCCTGAAGTCGTCCCGCCTCCCGGATCCGGAAACTGCACTTGCCCTCGCTGAACTGTGGTTCGTAGTGAACAATGAAATGATATGCAGGGCCACTGACTTTTTTGTGCGCAGAACCGGGCTCTTATACTTTGATCTTCCGAGGCTAATGCATGTCAAAGAGGCCGTCCTTCAGGAAATGCGAACTATGTTCCAATGGACGGAAGATCGCTTGCTTCAGGAAAAGTCTGAACTTGATAAATGGATCTCCTCTACGCTTAGGTTCAAACAGGATGAACCATTACATTGAAAACTAATTGATGTACCTATGCTTCGGATTATAATATTTCTGGTTGGTTTCCTCTTACTGGTGTTCACCGAAATTCTCCGCGTATACTATATCATGCCATTTCCAGGCAGCCAGGAGGAGGAGACGCTGCAATTGGCGTACTTCATTCAGAACAACATCATATGGATTCGATTGCTCGGCCTCGTTCTCACGGTATATCCATTTTATGTCATTCAGATGTCGGCATCAAAGGTGATCAGGATAACCCTTTGGGTGCTGGCTGGTTTCTATATTGTGGTTTTCTATATGTTTAACTACCGGTATCTGGCTGATCGGATTTTCCTTCCTCCCAAAAGTGTTTCTTTCCTTGCTGCCGATCAGAATACTAAAGTCAAGCCTCGACAGTTGGTGATCGGCATCACCATAGGGTCATCAAGCAGGGCCTATCCAATCGAGATCATTGGTTATCATCACCAGGTCCGCGACACGGTGGAAGGTAACCTGGTAATGGTTACCTATTGTACAGTCTGCAGGACAGGACGGGTTTATGTTCCTGAAGTAGGAGGAAAGCCTGAAACTTTTCGGTTGGTGGGCATGGACCACTACAACGCCATGTTCGAAGACAGTCGCACAAGATCATGGTGGAGGCAGGTCAGCGGAGAGGCTGTAATCGGCCCTTTGCAGGGTAATGCGCTTAAGGAGATACCCTCGGAACAAATGACGCTGGAAGCGTGGATAGCCGGACATCCGGATACAATGATCCTACAACCTGACAGCACTTTCCAGGAGGCATATGATGACCTGTCTGACTATGACGAAGGAACCAGAAAAGGGCGATTGACCCGAAGGGATTCTCTTTCGTGGAAAGATAAGTCCTGGGTTGTGGGAGTTCAGATTGGATTGGATGCCCGTGCATATGATTGGAATGAGCTTGTTGCAACCCGGGTGATGCAGGATGTACTGGGCAACACACCAATTTTGCTGACTCTTCTCCCGGATTCCATGACCTTCCACACTTTCAACAGAGTAATTGACGGCGATACGCTTGTATTTGATAAAGCGTCCGATCTGTCATTCATGCACGACACAAAGACTCAAAGCGACTGGGATTTGAATGGCCATTGCCTGGAAGGTTCCTTCAAGGGCAAGTCACTTACGCCCATTCAATCGTACCAGGAATACTGGCACTCGTGGCGGACTTTCAGACCTCACAGCACTGCCTTTAATCACTAACATGGAAAGAGTGTGGTGGAAGGAGGCCATAGTCTACCAGGTCTATCCCCGGAGTTTCAAGGATAGTAACGGAGATGGAATAGGAGACCTGCCCGGGATCATAGAAAAACTGGATTACATCAAATCACTTGGTGTTACCGCTGTCTGGCTGAATCCCATTTATCAATCCCCTAACGAGGATGGTGGGTATGACATCAGTGACTATTATTCCATATTGAAAGAGTTCGGCACCCTGGAGGACTTTGACCGATTGATCCAGGGGATGCACGAAAGGGGACTTAAACTCATTATGGATCTGGTTGTGAACCACACCTCTGATGAGCATCCGTGGTTTCAGGCTTCCAGAAAATCTACAGACAGTTCCCTGAGGGATTTCTATTTCTGGAGACCGGGGAAGGATGGTGCCCCTCCCAACAACTGGCCATCGTTTTTTGGCGGAAGTGCTTGGCAGTTGGATCAGGCAACCGGAGAATATTACCTCCATCTCTTTTCAGTGAAGCAGCCGGATCTGAATTGGGAAAATCCTGCATTAAGAAAAGAAGTCCAGGATATGATGAAATTCTGGCTCGATAAAGGAGTTGATGGTCTTCGGTTGGATGTAATCTCAGCCATTTCCAAACGCACATCCTTTCCTGATGCGGATACACCGAACTTCAATGAGACCATCAGAAAATATTATGCCAACGGCCCGAGGCTGAAGGAGTTTATCCGGGAGATGAGAGAGAAGGTTTGGAATCACTATGATGTGATGACCATCGGTGAGGGGCCAGGCATTACCCCGGAGAATGCCCTCGATTACCTGGATGAGCGGATTGGCCTGAACATGATCTTTCATTTTGGACATATGTTCATGGACCAGGGACCTGGAGGCAGGTTTGACCCTATACCCTGGTCGAAGTCAGATTTCAGGGCGGTGTTCATGACGTGGGACAGCGCCTTCTCAAAATCCGGATGGGGAAGCATATTTCTTGGCAATCATGATTTTGCAAGGATGGTGAGCAGGTGGGGAAACGATTCGACCTTCCATCAACAGTCCTCCAAGCTTCTTTGTACGCTCCTCATGACGATGAGAGGAACTCCATTCATATTTCAGGGCGACGAGATCGGCATGACCAATTTTCAGCTGAAAACCATCGGCGAGTCCAGGGATATCGAGACTATCAATGGCTGGAGAGAAGCAGAAAAGAAGGGGATGCCTGAAGCCGCCTTTCTTCGCGTGGCCAACTACTCAGGTCGAGACAATGCCAGAACGCCCATGCAGTGGGATAACTCCTCAAATGCAGGATTTTCATCAGGCATTCCCTGGATGCCGATTAATCCCAACAATGCGGCTATTAACGTAAACCGTCAGGAGCAGGAACCCGACAGTGTCTTGTCCTATTGGAAGAAAATGATTGGTATACGAAAAGCCCATCCGGTTCTGACATACGGTGCTTATAAGCCGGTCGAGATTGACAACGAACACCTGTTCGTTTATTATCGCGAGTCTGATGAAGAAAAAATTCTCGTGATACTGAATATGTCGGATGTGGATACTAAATTTCCAAGTGCCGTCAGGGACGCACGCGGGCAGGTGTTGATTGGCAACTATGCCAAAGAGATCAAGGACCGGCTCAATCCCTGGGAGGCAATTGTAATTCAATTATGAAAGATGTGAATCACTTGTGGGGTATAGATTTGGGCGGAACAAAAGCCGAAGGTGTAGTCCTTGGGCCAGGCGGACTGAACGACATCCTTTTCCGTGACCGCGTCCCTACGGGTGCCGAAAACGGATATCAGCACATCCTGAGCCAGCTGGAAAAGCTGGTAGGTATGATGGAGCAGAAACTTGGATACCGCCCTGAGAAACTCGGGATCGGTACACCCGGCACGTTGGACCCCAAGCTTCAAACCATGAAAGGCTGTAATTCGGAGTGCATGAATGGCATGCCGATGAAGGATGATCTGGAGCGCATCCTCAAAATGAAAGTCTTCATAGCCAATGATGCCAATTGCTTCGCGCTGGCGGAGGCGAGGATGGGGGTGGTCGCGCAGAAATTCCCCAAGGCCCAGGTGGTATTTGGTGTGATCATGGGAACCGGCGTGGGCGGCGGGCTCGTGGTTAACGGCCGGGTCATCAATGGCCTTCACGGGATAGGAGGTGAGTGGGGTCATAATTTCCTGGATGAATCCGGTGGTCCGTGTTATTGCGGGAAGAGCGGTTGTGTGGAAAAAGTTCTTGCCGGTCCGGCCCTGGAGCGCTATTATGCTTCCATTACAGGCAGCAAACTTCGTCTGAAGGAAATCTATGATCTCTACAAAAAGGGAGATGCGAATGGGGTGAAGACGATGAATCGGTTGACAAGTTTCTTTGGGAAAGCTATAAGTGTAATAATCAATATTGTAGACCCCGACGTGATTGTGATTGGCGGAGGAGTTGGAAATATTAATGAAATATATACGGATGGTGTGGCTGAAATCCGTAAGCACATCTTCAACAATGGTGTGGTAGAAACTCCGATCGTGAAGCCGGTTCTGGGAGACAGTGCCGGTGTATTTGGTGCAGCATATTTGACGATTTGAACTTATGAAACGCATTGCTATTGTAGGCCCGATTCCCAGGGATCACATTGTAACACATACCGGCGATCTCATCCAGAAATGGGGTTGTGTGACCCATCCGGTTATCGCCTTATCGGTACTTTCCGGCGACAAGATGGACATCGTGCCCGTCTGTCACGTGCGTACGGTAGACCTGGATAATGTGAAAGATGTATTCAAGGACTATAAGGGAATCAGCCTGCAGCATCTGACCACCCGCAACGATCAGGGCGATATTATCAGTTTGAAGTTCGTGGACATGAATAACCGTCTCGAGCGTCAGACTGGCTTCATGGACCCCATCGTGGCGGATGACTTCAAAAAACTCCTGGATTGCAAGGTTTTTGTGTTTATACCCATCAGTGATTACGAAGTCTCGCTCGAAGCGCTGATGTTTCTCAAAAAGAAAAGTGAAGGTCTCATTGTCTTTGATGCCCATGGCCCGACAACGGCTTGCCTGTTCAATGGCGAGCGGCAACGAAAATTTTGGATCGACCGTGATCTTTGGTTGCCATACATAGATGTGTTGAAGATGAACCTTGAAGAGGCGCAGGCATCATGGTTCAAGAAAGAATATGAGAGTAGCGATTTTGAAGTAAGCGAAGAACCTAACCGCGAAGAATTGAGAGCTTTTGCAGAGCACTGCCTTGGAAAAGGTGTAAAGTGCGTGTATATCACCATGGATTCAAGGGGCTGCCTGGTGTATTTCAAGCAAAGGGGCAAAGTTGTTGAGGAGTTGGTGCCGGCCATTAAAGTAAATAACGTCGTAGATACTACCGGCTGCGGTGACTCCTTTGCAGGAGGTATCGGTTTTGGACTCCTTCAAAAGCCCAAGGATTACATAGGCGCAGCTCAATGGGGCAATGCCCTGGGTGCTCTCAGAACACAAGGGAAAACGTTTGCAGTATTCAAGCCTCTGGAAGAAACCCGTAAGATCATTCAACTAGGCTATATTCGCGGCAATTAATATCAGGAGGATTGATCCAGGCATGCATTTTTGACCTTGACGGGGTAATTGTCGATACGGCCCGTTTTCATTTTCTCGCCTGGCAACGGCTGGCCCGGGAACTTGGTGTGAGCTTTACTGAAAAGGAAAACGAGAAACTAAAGGGTGTGAGCCGGATGCAATCACTCGAAATTATCCTCGAACTTGGCGGTATCAGCGCTTCGGAGGAACAAAAGGAGAAGTGGGCCACCCAGAAGAATCAGTGGTTTGTTGAATACGTTGACACGCTCCTCCCCAAAGATATCTTTCCCGGGGTGCAAAAGCTCCTGGAAGAACTCAAAAAAAAACAGATCAAACTGGCGCTCGCATCCAGCAGCAAGAATGCTCAACGGGTCATCAAGCTTCTCGGAATTGCTGCGCTGTTTGATGCAGTGGTGGATGGCACCATGATTAAGAAATCAAAACCTGATCCGGAAGTGTTTCTGCTTGCGGCACAAAGAATAGGAGTCGCTCCGTCATACTGCATCGTATTTGAGGATGCTGAAGCAGGAGTGGAGGCAGCCTTGGCAGCCGGGATGAAGTGTGTCGGGGTGGGGCAGGTGTCGGCATTAAACAAGGCTCATCGAATTGTAGCTACAACCGGTGATTTTAGAAGCGAAGATTTGGAAAGACTCTAAAGCAATTCAATTCTGCTATGAAGCATTACATCAAGCATCATCCCTGGCATATTGTAGAAGAAGGATTCGATCCCCATCTGAACCGTGTATCTGAAAGTCTGTTCAGCATTGGAAACGGCAGGATGGGCCAGCGCGCCAACTTTGAGGAGACTTATTCAGGGGAAATGCACCAGGGAACCTATATAGCTGGGGTCTATTATCCTGACAAGACAAGAGTAGGGTGGTGGAAAAATGGTTATCCGGAATACTTTGCTAAAGTACTCAATGCACCGAGTTGGATTGGCATCCACGTAAAGATTGCGGGTAAAGAACTTGACCTTGCGACTGCAAAAATTGAAAACTTCCGGCGCGTGCTCGACATGAAACAAGGATTGCTTCATCGGTCGTTCACGGCAACTTTGCCGGGTGGTAAAAAGGTTGCGGTTGATGCGAAGCGCTTTTGTTCCATGGCGGATGGAGAAATTGGAGCCATCCGCTATGAGATTACACCGGTGAATTTTACTGCAAAGGCAAGCATCAGACTGACCGTGGATGCCAATGTTGTCAACAAGGATTCCAATTACGATGAGAAATTCTGGGAGCCGGTAAATGAAGAGTCAAAAGCCGGCCGCTCCATTGTAACAGCACAAACGAAGAAGACCTTCTTTCACGTCTGTACGGGGATGACCTACAATATCAGCAGCGGCGGTAAGCAGGTTAAGGTAAGACCTAAGGCGAGCAAGAGAACCCAATATGCTGACAACGTGGTGGAGGTCAGTCTGACGAAGGGCATACCTACCATAATTGAAAAGTATGCAGTTGTACTTTCTTCGGAGAATCATCCAAAAGCCAAGTTGACTGCTGTCGCCGCGAAAAAGCTGGAGAAGGCGATGGCCACGGGATTTGACAAGCTATTTGCAAATCACGTGGCAGTATGGTCACACAAATGGGACGAGTGTGATGTCAGCATCGAAGGTGACATTGCCGCTCAGCAAGGTATCAGGTTCAACATTTTTCAGCTGATGCAGACCTATACGGGAGAGGATGAGCGACTCAACATCGGACCGAAGGGTTTTACCGGAGAAAAGTATGGAGGCAGTACGTATTGGGATACAGAGGCCTATTGCTTGCCATTTTATTTGGGGACATCGGATCCCAAAGTAGCCCGCAACCTTCTTGTTTATCGGTACAAGCATCTACCGAAGGCCATTGAGAATGCCAGAAAGCTGGGATTCACAGAAGGGGCTGCTTTCTATCCATTCGTTACTATGAATGGAGAGGAGTGTCACAACGAGTGGGAAATCACTTTTGAAGAGATTCATCGCACTTCCGCCATGGCTTATGCGATGCGGGATTATATTGACTATACGGGTGATCGGGACTACTTAATCAGTCATGGTCTGGAGGTCCTTATTGGCATCAGCCGTTTCTGGGCCCAACGCGTCAACTGGTCCAGGGAAAAGAATTCTTATGTTATTCTGGGAGTAACAGGCCCCAATGAGTACGAGAACAACGTCAACAACAATTGGTACACCAATTATCTGGCAGCCTGGACGCTTCGTTTCACGCTTGAGTCCCTTGACTACGTCCGGAAGAAGGACCAGAAGAAATATGAGGCTTTGGCGAAAAAACTCAATTTCCATGAGGCCCGGGAAACCGGTACCTGGAAGGAAATTGTTGCCAAGATGTATTATGGAAAGGATGAGAAGAGGGGCATATTCCTTCAGCAGGATGGGTTCCTTGATAAAGAACTGCTCACTGTCAATGACCTGAGGCCAGCGGATCGTCCGATTAACCAGAAATGGTCTTGGGACCGGATATTGCGATCCTGCTTCATCAAGCAGGCCGATGTACTCCAGGGGCTATACCTGTTTGAACAGGACTTTGATCAGGAGTCCATCAGGCGGAATTTCGACTTTTATGAGCCAATGACAGTTCACGAGTCTTCCTTGTCGCCCTGTGTGCACGCCATTCTGGCCAGCAAACTGGGCTATGAGGCAAAAGCCTATGAGATGTACCTGCGTACCGCCAGGCTGGATCTGGACGATTACAACAATGATACCGAAGATGGGTGTCACATTACCTCAATGGCGGGCACCTGGCTTAGTGTTGTAAAGGGATTTGGAGGGATGAGGGTGATTGACGGCATGCTTCATTTCCATCCGTTCATACCCAAACAATGGAATTCATACTCTTTCAGGCTTGAATTCCGAGGCAGGGTAATCAAGATTCAGGTTACCAAGGACCATGTCAAGACATTGTTGGAACATGGTGAACCAGTTGAGATCGTAGTGAATGGTAGCAAGAAACAACTTTCAACTTCAAGTAAAGGATGAGCCCTGACTCATTTTGTGTACAAATTGGTGGAGAAGTTGTTCACTACTTTTTGAATTAAAGTTTTGTATCTAAGAAGTCCAAAGATACATTCGTATCACTAAGTCGATCGTTGAGAGATTAAGTCACTGACCGGAAAAACAAAGGGTCAATTTCTACGGAAGTTGATTTACAAAAAAGCCGGTGAAGATGAGTTGTGTTTGCACGCGGGACCCGCAAGGGAAACCTGATGCAAGGCCGGAGCAGACCGTCAGACATCGCAAGGTGAAAGATGCAGGCTTCAGTCAATCAAAAGATAATTTAGGGTTATGCTGTAGCTACGGTGAATGCATAACGGAACGGGGAGCTCAAGCAATTGATGCTCCCCGTTCTATTTTATAACCTTTTCTGCACATCAGCTTTCTGGACTTGTGTGCCCTACTTCCTGTGTTTCATATACAGATAGGAGAACGCGAATACCAGAACCAATGGCAAAACTGCCATGTACCGGAGTGTTTCTGATCCCGTGGAGGCAGTGTCAAGAAAACCGCCAATGACCGGAAGGACGATAGACGTTGCAAGCATGCCGGCTCCACCCATAAGTGAAAGACCAAGGGCGCCACTGGCGGGTATTTTCTCGGAAACGAAACTGAGCATCGTCGGCCAGAAGTAGCAAATGCCGATTCCGAATACGATGGCGGCAAGATAAGTCATGGAGCCTGAAGAATAGCTGAGGGCCACAAGACCAATACCGCTGAACACTGCAGAGAACAGGAGCATACCCGGTGTACTTAGTTTATGCACGATAGAACCTGCAAACCCTCGTCCCACGGCCATAATGCCATTTGTCAAGGCGAGTACCAATATGGCAGAAACACCCGATTCGCTCAAAAGAGAAGCAATGCGCTGGTTGGTGCCAAGTTCAGTTGAGGCAGTGAGAAACATGCAGAGAATCATGAAAATGAACAGAGGCGAACCGACAGCTTTCCACATGTCTCCGGTAGATACCCCCATGGTTACCCTCTCTGTCTTTGGAAATTCCTGTCCCATGAAGAGGTAGCCGTAAATTGCCAGCGGGATTGCCAGCGTCCCAACCAGAATCTGCCAGCTGAGATTCATTGAATCGATGATGAGGTAGGCCACCAGGCTTCCAATCACAATTCCACCCGGAAACCACACGTGGAAACGATTGAGCATCTTTGTCTTTTCTGTAGTAAACAGAGAGGCGACAAGAGGATTGCAGGCTGCCTCGACCATTCCATTGCCGAGTCCGGTAAACAGCACGGCAACAAATAAGGACATGAATCCCGTAGCTGTTATGGTGAGGATGATACCAAGGGTGTGGCAGATAAAAGCAATCCATATCAGTCGCTTTAGCCCGACGATGTCTGCAATAGGTCCTCCAATTACCATGGCCAGCGTAAATCCCCAAAAGGCCGGGCCAAAGGCAAAGCCGATGTCAGCAGAAGTAAGACCGAAGTCATTTTGAAAAACAAGTTCCAGGCGTGCCCGGATGGCAAAAGTCATGGCGGTGACAATGAGGGCCACGCAGCTTGCCAGGAATAATCTTGAGGAATTGTAAGTAGTCTCGTTCATGGTTTAAGATTTGGGTCAATAAAAGATGAGATGTTTTTGCGGTATATGCAAGAGACTCAGAATGGGATCAAGCGTCATACCCAATGACGAAACAAGTTCCTATATTTCCGGCCCGTGGCAATCGAAGGTTATTTGTTGGGTATCGATGTCGGCAGTTCATCTGTCAAAGCTGCTGTCGTGGATATCAGGACAGGGGGCAGGGTTGCTTTTGCGCAATCGCCTGCTCAGGAGATGCCTATCCTTGCACCGCAATCGGGATGGGCTGAGCAGCACCCTGATGACTGGTGGTTTCATGTGGTCACCAGCGTGAGGATGGCATTGGAGCAAATACCAGGACGTGAGCACCTGGTGCGCGCTGCCGGGATCAGCTATCAAATGCACGGTCTGGTGGCCGTCAACAAAAAGGGTGAGCCGGTGAGGATGTCAATCATCTGGTGTGATAGTCGTGCTGTCAGCATTGGAGATAAGGCATTTCATGAATTAGGGGAATCATTTTGCCTGGAACACTATCTCAATTCTCCCGGCAACTTCACCGCTTCGAAACTACGGTGGGTAAAAGAGGCAGAACCCGTGGTTTATGAGGGCATTCACAAGTTCATGCTGCCGGGCGATTATATAGCGTTCCGAATGACCGGTGAAATCTCCACTACTGACAGCGGTTTGTCGGAAGGTATTTTATGGGATTTCAGGAAAGCTGCTCCGGCAACCGAACTTATGGGGCACTATGGACTGGAATCATCCCTGTTACCGGAGGTGCGCCCTGTATTTTCCATTCAAGGAAAACTACATGCCAAGGCCGCAAGTGAGTTGGGCCTTCCTCAGGGGATGCCTGTTGCCTATAGGGCAGGCGACCAGCCCAACAACGCTTTTTCGCTCAATGTATTGAATCCAGGTGAGGCTGCAGCCACGGCCGGCACCTCGGGCGTGATATACGCTGTATCCGACAAGAACATCGCGGATGAGCAGTCCAGGGTAAATACTTTCCTTCATGTAACCAACAAAGCAACTGCACCCCGCAATGGCGTTCTTCTTTGCGTCAATGGTTGTGGAATACTCAACAGCTGGTTAAGGAAGATGTCGGGTCACAAGGGATCCACCTATACATACAATGAGATGAATCAATTGGCGTCGACAGTCCCTGCAGGCTCCGCTGGTTTGATTGTTATGCCATTTGGCAACGGTGCAGAGCGAGTTCTGGAGAATGCCTACCCATTGGCCAAACTAACAGGTCTGGATTTCAACAAACACGGGCAGGCGCATTTATTCAGGGCGGCCCAGGAGGGGATCGTGTTTGCGTTGAACTACGGCTTGCGGGTGCTGAGGGAGATGGGTTGCGAGTCTACCGTTATTCGAGCGGGGCATGCCAATATGTTTCTCAGTCCCGTCTTCCAGGAAGCATTTGTCAACACAACAGGTGCACGTCTTGAGCTCTTTGCCACGGACGGGGCAACCGGTGCTGCTCTCGGCGCAGGTGTCGGGGCGGGAGTATATGGCTCACTGGGAGAGGCTTTTGCAGGCCTGAAAATGATAAAGACGCTCGAACCAGAGGAGGTGAAACGTGAACAATATCTTGGTATTTACGAAACGTGGCGCAAGACACTTGACCAGGAGCTAGAGAACAAGAACCGGAATTGAAATACAGAATATGAAAATCACCATAGGTAAGAAAGAATACTTTAAGGGAATTGGTGCCATATCCTATGAAGGAAAGGAATCAGATAATCCGCTTTCATTCAGATATTATGACCCCAGAAGAAAGGTCGGAAAGAAGACCATGGAGCAGCACCTTCGTTTTGCAATTGCCTACTGGCATACCTTCTGCGGCACAGGTGGAGACCCGTTTGGCGTTGGAACTAAACCATTCCCGTGGCTGGCTAGCAAGGACCCCGTTCAGCGCGGACTTGATAAGATGGATGCCGCGTTTGAGTTCATTACGAAAATTGGTGCACCGTTTTATTGTTTTCATGACTATGATTTGGTTGACGAAGCAGACACAATCACAGAATCCTCTAAGCGTTTGGAGAAGATGGTGGAGTATGCGCAACAAAAACAGAAGAACAGTGGTGTGAAGTTGCTTTGGGGAACAGCCAATTTGTTTTCACATCCACGCTATATGAATGGTGCTGCCACCAATCCGGATTTCAAGGTGGTGTGTATTGCCGCGAATCAAGTGAAGAATGCTATTGATGCAACGGTGGCCCTGGGCGGCTCTAATTATGTATTCTGGGGCGGACGAGAAGGCTACCTTTCGCTCCTGAATACAAACATGAAGAGGGAGCAGGAGCACCTTGCCGCATTCCTCCGCGCAGCAAGGGACTATGGACGTAAAAACGGATTCAAGGGCACGTTCCTCATTGAACCCAAACCGATGGAGCCCACCAAGCATCAATATGATTTCGACGCTTCAACGGTCATTTCGTTCCTGCGACAGTATGATTTACTGGACGATTTCAAACTGAATGTAGAGGTGAATCATGCGACCCTGGCTCAGCACACTTTTCAGCATGAATTGCAGGTGGCCGCTGATGCCGGATTATTGGGAAGCATGGATGCCAACAGAGGCGATTATCAGAACGGCTGGGATACTGACCAGTTCCCTAACAATGTCTATGAACTTACGGAGGCCATGCTGGTCATTCTGGCGGCAGGTGGATTTGCTTCCGGTGGGATCAACTTCGATGCCAAGACCCGGCGCAATTCCACTGACTTGGTGGATATCTTCTACGCCCACATCGGAGGAATGGACGCCTTTGCCCGTGCATTGCTTGCTGCACAGGCCATACTGGACGATGGCGAATACACCAGGCTGAGAAAGGAGCGGTATGCTTCCTTTGACAAGGGTGATGGCAAGGCTTTTGAGCTTGGGAAACTCACCTTGACGAAGCTGGCAGATCTCGCGAGAAAGAATGATGAACCAGATCTCATCAGCGGCCGTCAGGAGTATTTTGAGAATTTGATCGCGAAGTTTCTTTAAGGGATTATCAAGAGGGCTTATAGTGGATATGCTTTTACAGGAATTGGACCGTTCAATTAACTGCATTCACCAGTTTTATAATTCCTGAAATTTCGAGACTTTAGAAGTCGGGGAGTTCCTAAATTTCACCCTGGAGTAATATGGCAAAGAGAAAACTAAGAATGGGGATGGTTGGCGGAAGCACGGACGCATTCATTGGTGCAGTCCATCGCAAGGCAGCCAATCTTGACGGAGAAATTGAGCTGGTTTGCGGTGCTTTTAGCAGCAGTCCTGAAAAATCAAAAGCAACAGGTGAGGCCCTTTACCTGAATCCCCACAGGGTGTATGGAAGCTACGAAGAAATGATCCGCAAGGAGAAGAACCTCCCGGGCGATCAGCGAATGGATTTTGTTTCGATTGTTACGCCAAACCATGTGCACTTCGGACCGGCAAAGATGGCCCTGGAGAATGGCTTTCATGTCATAATGGACAAACCCATGACCTTCAACCTGGCCGAAGCCAAGAAGTTGCAGCAGGT
>JBDHXU010000034.1:0-32120 GCA_039810905.1 Cyclobacteriaceae bacterium
GACCCCTCCTTTTCACTGGAGCCCTATATGGATGACGCTATCAGTAATCCGATATACGAAACAGAAGACTACCAGGGTGTAAAGGACGTGCTTGCCGTCATTCAGGACGCGGGTATCATCCGGATCTTCATGGATTACCTCAGAGACAAAACCATAATCCTTGCAGATGGTCATCACCGTTACGAAAGTTCGTTGATCCTGAAAGACAAAATGAGAAAGGAGCATCCTGATGAAACCGGTAACGAATGTTACCACTTCCACATGATGTACCTTACCAATACGGAATCCGGCGACCTCCGCATCCTGCCCACCCACCGACTGATAAAAAACTTGCCTGATTTCTCAGAAGAGAAACTCCTACGCAAACTGGCACCCTATTTTATTATCAAGCCCATTGATGACCCGGACACCTTGCCTGAAATCATCCTTGGCAAGCCATGGGCCTTTGGTTTGCTATTCAAGGACAATGCATTCAAGGTAAGACTGAATCCGGAAGCCTTTCAAGATTTCCACTGGCCGTTTCCCGAGGATATCAAACGACTCGATTTGACCGTCATGCACCATTTCATTATTGAGAAGGGCCTTGGTATTCCCGGCAAGGATCAGCGCAAGTCGGAGTTCATCGACTTTGACAGGAGCTTCCCTGATTGCCTTGCCAAAGTGATGCGTGGAGAAGTACAGTTGGCCATCATCACACAGGAGGTCTCCATTGAGGACGTGAAACGAGTGTGTGCCAGCGGCTATACCATGCCGCAGAAATCCACGTACTTCTATCCGAAAGTTGTCTGCGGGTTGCTCTTCAGCTCAATCCTCGAAGAGGAATTCAAATCGCCTCCCTTTAGTCCATTCTGAAATGCTGCGAAGATCACTTATCCTGGCTTCATCTTCACCCCGTCGTCAGTTCCTTATGCACGAAATAGGGTTTGATTTCAAGGTGACAAGACCGGATGCGGATGAAAGCTTCCCCGAAGAAATGCTGCCCGATGAAGTGCCACTATTTCTGGCAAAAAAGAAGGCGGCAGCCCTTCCTTCTCCCGGACCTGGTGAGTTAGTTATCACGTCTGATACCGTTGTAATCTTCGGGTCTACCATCCTGAACAAGCCGGCAGACCGCAAAGAAGCCATTGACATGCTTACACATTTATCAGGAAGAACGCACAGGGTAATCACTTCCGTTTGTCTCACCGCAACGAGTCATCAGTCTTGCTTCTCGGAGGAAAGTCGTGTCACTTTCCGCCATCTGACCCTGGCGGAGATGGCTTACTACGTTGACCATTTCCAGCCGTTTGACAAGGCTGGAGCTTATGGGGCCCAGGAGTGCCTGCCCCCGGACATGAATCCTTGCTCCAGGGAAGAAATTGATTTTCTTAATTCCATCGGTAAGTCGGATCTGATAGAGAAGAGCATATCTCACTCTCAACAGGGATCGGTTGTGGTCATGATTGATCGTATCGAAGGGTCCTACTTCAATGTGATGGGATTTCCCATCCACCACGTTCACGCCGCCGTTATGGGCTTTGATTCGATCGGCGCGTGAAGCTGGGATGAGGTGATTCCTGTTGCGCACCTGAAGTCGCCCCTGGGACATTTCCTGAACCCGTGCAGTCCGCAGGGACGGCAATCGAGCTTTTCAGCTGTCTCCACAATAAATGATTGATCAGATAGCGGGCCAAATCCAAAGGAAGGAACAGTGGAGCAATACACAGCTGTGACCGGCGAGTTGGTGGCCGATGCGAGATGCATGGGAGCCGAATCATTTACATAGTTCATGATGGCCTCCCGCATAAAGGCGGCAGACTCCAGAAGGCTCAGTTTCCCCGCCAGGCTCACAACACGCCGACCTGCTGTCGAAGAAATTTGCTCGCACAACGGGGCATCTTCTGCTGAACCCAGCAAATACACGTTGATAGAAGGCGCCAGCTGACGGATAAAACTAACCCATTGGTCAGCCGGAAATTGTTTCGTGTGCCATACCGATGCCGGTGAGATGGTAATGTAAGGAAGCTGACGCACAGATTGCGCCTTCTCCACGGCAGGTACAGATGGATAAAGCCTTGGCCGTGAATGCGCAGCACCTGTGAGCCATGAGATAAGCTGATGGTTCCTCACCACCTCATGCTGCTCGCCCACATGATGCGGGACACGACGGGTGAAAAAAACCGACAGGGGATTCCTGTTGAAGCCGACTGTCACCTTTGCTCCAGACAGAACGGTCAGGATTCCGGTAGTTGCGAACCGCTGCACATTGATGAGGAGGTCGTATCGGCAGCTGCGAACTTCCCTTATCAGGGCAAGGAGGTTACGGTACTTGTTCTTTTTATCGAACACCAGAACCTTCCGGAGATAGGGATGATCCTTCAGCAAACTCTCATTTCCTTTTCGTACCAGGATGTCGATCGAAGCAGTTGGGAATTTTTGGTGAAGGGACTCCAGGATACCGGTAGCCAGAATGACGTCACCTATGAATGCGGTCTGAATGACCAGAATGGAGGAAGGTTCCGTCACACTTTGAGTTTTTTCTCCACAATTTCCTGCTGATAATACGCCATGGCAAGGTCAATAATCTGAAGGGCAGTTCGCTTATCCTGAAAATCGGGTACAATGACCACCTTATTTTCCAGGCGCTTATAGGTTTCAAAAAACTCCTTCAATTCGATTCTGAAGTGTGGTGCGAGTTCATGCACATCGGTAATGTGGCTGACGCTCGCATCTTTTTCAGCGACAGCGAGGATCTTTTCATCTGCAAGGCCGTGGTCGATCATTCGCATGACCCCGATAACGCGGCATGGGACGAGGCAAAGCGGTTGAATAGGTACCAGCGAAAGGATCATGATGTCGAGCGGATCCATGTCGTCACCCAGGGTCTGGGGGATGAATCCGTAGTTGGCAGGATAGTAGACCGAAGAATAAAGTACGCGGTCCAGTTTTAGCAATCCTGTTTCCTTGTCCACCTCATACTTGGCCCTCATGCCTGTCGAGATTTCCACTATGCCATTGACAAATTCGGGAGTATTCCGACCGGATGGCGCTTCATGCCAGGGATGCCTGATCATATCTCAAAGGTAATAAAGAAGCCCCGATGATCGGGGCTTCAGTTTACTTGGATTCTTCTTTCTTTTCTTTGTCGTCCTTCTTCTTCATGGGCTTGATGGCGTCGCCGTCTTTCAGGCGTTTCGAAACTGCAAGGAAAGGTCCGATAACAACTTCCTGATCGTCTTTAATCCCCTCGACAATTTCAATGTTGTCATAGTCACTGATTCCGGTTTTGACCTCCACCATTTTAGCCTTGCCCTGGTCATTTACAAATACCACAATCTTGTCGGGCCGTTTGGCAGCCTTCTTCTGTTCGTCTGCCTGGTTGGTGGCACGAGGAGGTCCTCCACCGCCGTTGTTATCCTGTGGCTGGGCCTCTTTCTGATCAGGATTGCGGGTAGTGACCGCTGCCAGCGGAACAGAAAGTACACTCTCCTTTCGGTTTGTCAGTATCTCCACGCTGGCGGTCATGCCGGGTCGAAAAGGATACTTGTTTCCCTTCTTAACCAGATCGTCATATGATGATCTCAGGATCAGGATCCTGACTTCAAACTCCGTAATGGCGTCCGTTGATGTTTTGTCCTTAGCCGTGTTGGCAATATTGGTTACGAGTCCTTTGAACTTCTTGTTTGTGTTCTGATAAGCATCCACATCAATGATAACAGAGTCACGAAGGTGGACCCGCACGATATCGTTTTCATTGACATTCACACGAACCTCCATTACATGAAGATCGGCGATGCGCAACATTTCGGTTCCTCCCATGGTGGCTGTACCAACTACGCGTTCTCCCTGCTTCACACTCAGCTTGGAAACTATCCCGGTCAAAGGTGCCACCACGGTCGTCTTCCTGACATTCTCGCGGGATTCCTTAACGGAAGCCTCCGTGCTGTTCACAATGTAACGGGCTGCCTCGACAGACTGCCGCGCTGCAGCAAGGTCATTCTTGGCAACCTCAAAGTTCTGTTTGGCAAGCTGCCAATCTGCTTCGGAGATTACTTTTTCATTCCACAGTCTCTCCTGCCGTTTGTATTCACTCTCTGCCCTTGCATACTGTGCTTCTGAACGGCTAAGCGCCGCCTTGGAAGACTCGAGATTGGCACGCTGCTGACTCAGTGAAGCCTCCGACCGTTCCAGCTGACTAAGCCATGTGTCGGGTCTGATCTTCACCAATGGTTGCCCAAGACGTACAGAGTCACCATCCTCAACATTCAATTCAATAATCTCACCGGAAACTTCAGGTGCAAGCTTTACTTCCGTTACTGGCTGAACAGTACCCGAGGCACTTACCTTCTCCACTATGGTAGCTTTCTTGGCCTTGGCAAACTCAACTTCAATTTCCTTGGACTTGCCGATCAAGCCCATTGATTTCCCGGCGATCAGGAGAATAATAATTGCGCCCAATCCGCCGATCAGATAATACATCAGCTTATTGGAGCTCTTTTTCGATTGTTTGGCCATTTAAAAAAAGGTTAGCGTGGTGTTTAATATTCAATGGTTTTCCCCTGATAGAAATCAAGTATCTTCTTCTTGAAGATGAAGTTGTACTTAGCCCGGGTCAAGTCCGATTTAGCCCTGTAGAGATCATTCTCAGAAACCTGGTACTCGATGATGCTCAGCGCGCCGACATCAAAACGTTGCTTGTTCATCCGGTAAGCTTCCTCCTGGGCCTTCACTTGTTTTAGAGACGAAGCGTAGGATCGGGATGCTGCCAGCGCATCGTTGTAGGCTGTCTCAATAGATTGCCGTAGAGTATTCTGTGTCTCGGTTACGGTAATATCAGCAAGTTGTTTACTGATCGCTGCCCGCTGCACATTCGTGCGGGTATTAAGACCATTAAGAATGGGTATAGTAAGCTGCAAACCCAGGTTCTTATAGAGGTTGTCTGTCAACTGGTCGCCGGGTCCGTACTTCTCAGCCACCTGTACCAGGTTTGGAGAATAAGCAAACACGTTCACACCCGTAGCTGTCTGACCGATAGGCGTGGTGCCAAGAGAATAAGTGCCGTCCGACTGATAGCGTGCCGTGTTATTTAGGCTTGAATAATTGGAAGTAGCAGTAGCCGTGAATGAAAGTCTCGGCAAATAGGCGCCCCGGTTTGCTTTCAATGCCAGCTCCGCACTCTCCACCTTTAACATTGCGCTCTTGATTTCCGGCATGGCCTCTAGTGCGATAGCATATATTTTTTCGGCACTGTTATCCAAAACCAGGTCTTCCAACTGGAGGTCAGGCACTTCTACCTGTAAAGGTTCTGATGCCGGTATCTGCATTGCTTGCTTCAGCTGAAGGACGGACAGATTGAGTGCATTCTCCTGGTTGATCAGATTGAGTTCATTGGTAGCAACCTGCGCTTCCTGATTCAGCTGGTTTGACATAGACAAGGCACCGGCATCCACCTGTTTACGGATACGATCGAGCTGTGTCTGGCTCGAATTCAATTGATATCTGGAGTTTTCAAGCAATTCCTGATTGAAGATCACGTTCGTATAAAGTGTCACAACATTCAGGATGACATCATTCTTTGCCTTTTGCAAATCATGGCGGGAGGCAAGGACATCACGCTGGCTTTGCCTGAAGGTGTTGGTTATTCTCAAGCCGTTGAAAAGAGTCAAGTTTGACTGAGCAGCAAAGTTGAGGGTATTCGAATTACGGTCAACGAAGTTATTAGTCACAGGATTGAGTGCTCGTCCGAAGTTCCAGCCTTGTGTGCCGCTAAGATTGAATGTGGGCAGGTAAGCGCCTTTGGCCTGCAGCAGGTTGGCCCTGAAACTTTCTACATTATAGATGCTGCGCTTAATACGGAGATTGTTTTCAAGAGCTATGTCCACACATTCCTTCAGCGACCATTTTTTCGCGTCTTGAGCGAAGGTCACGGTGAAAGATGCCAGAAAGGCCAGTATGAGGGTGTATTTCTTCATTATTAGGTCAGATTTGAGGTATATAGACAACTTCTTTTACCCACTTAAGACTCTTGAGGTACTCCAAGGTTACAGGTTTGAGTCCTGAGTCCATTTCAATAACAAGACAGGCCGTATCAAACTTTCCTCTGCGGGAAACGGACATGGTGGCAATGTTGCAGTCATCATGGGCCAATACGCTTGCGATGAAAGCCACGCTGCCCCTTACATCTCCTGCTGTGATGATCAAAGTATGGGCGTTGGCGCTGAAATCGGCCTTAAACCCATCAACCTCAGCGATATTGACAATGCCGCCGCCTTTGCTCTCCCCCAATACCTCCACTTTCTTGCCGTCCCTCAGGAGTTTGACCCGGACTGAGTTTGGATGCATGGTTGATGCATTACCGATGGCCCTGAAAGTGAACCGAAGTCCCTCCTTTGGCGCTATGTCCAGCGCTTCCTTGATCCTCTTGTCGTCGGTATGATACCCCAGCAACCCTGCGAGGATGGCGCGGTCACTGCCATGGCCTTCATAAGTGCGGGCAAAAGAATTGTAGAAGATGATCTCGGCTTCTTCAGGCACCCCGCCCAATATCTTATTGGCAACCAAGCCGATGCGGACTACGCCAGCAGTATGTGAGCTGGATGGACCAATCATCACTGGCCCAATCATGTCAAAAACGCTGCTTTTTTCCTGCATACGGCATAGAATACGTTAAAACACCCCAAAAGGATGTATGTATTACATAATTCCTTCAGAATGGCCGCAAAAATAGCCAATCGCAGTTGCTCATTGACATTGCAGGCTGTTTTTCCCCTGCAATCCAACAGGATCAGATGGAGAATCGACCTTATACTGCGATGGGAGCTTTGATGGACGGATGGGACTGATAATTGGCAATCTCAAAGTCTTCAAAGGCGTAGTCAAACAAAGTGGGTGGCTTGCGCCGGATGTTCAACAGAGGAAGCGGGTAAGGTTGACGGGATAACTGAAGTTTAGCCTGCTCTATATGGTTCGAATACAAATGAACATCACCCCCGGTCCAAATAAAATCCCCGGGCTGCAGATCACATTGCTGTGCAAACATGTGAGTCAGTAAGGCATAGGAAGCAATATTGAACGGAACCCCCAGAAAATAATCTGCGCTCCGCTGATAGAGCTGGCAGGATAGTTTGCCATCGGCAACGTAGAACTGAAACAATGCGTGGCAAGGAGGTAAAGCCATCTTATCAACTTCTGCTGGATTCCAGGCAGTAACGATATGACGGCGGCTGTCAGGCTTTGATTTGATCTGATTCAATACCTGGCTAATCTGGTCAATGTGCCGGCCATCGGGTGTCGGCCAACTTCTCCACTGTGAACCATATACAGGTCCCAACTCGCCATTTTCGTCTGCCCATTCATCCCAAATGGTCACACCATGATCACGCAGGTACCTGACGTTGGTATCCCCGTTAAGAAACCAGAGCAATTCATATATGATGGATCTGATATGAAGCTTCTTGGTCGTAACCAGCGGAAAGCCCTCTGACAGATCGAACCTGAGCTGCCTTCCAAATACGGACAGGGTTCCGGTTCCTGTTCTGTCCGTCTTGGACGAACCGTTTTCCAGAATGTCTTTCATCAGGTCGAGATATTGCTTCATGCCGGATATTTTGTGCAATTAATGAAGATTGTCACAAAAACTCCACGCATAGCAGGCCTCCTCAAGGTGGTAAACGTGGACAGCTCCCTGGGTTGACTCAGAAAATCAACAGGTTAATGCTGCTTACCCGATGTCCCGCTTCAATAGACCTAATCAGCGGAAATATCGATAGTCTTGGTCTTGCCATTGATCGTCAGCTCAATGATGTCGTCGCAATTTCCATCTCCAAAATTGACCACCATCCTTCTGTTATCTGTTACGAGCTCTTTAGTTCCGCTAACCGGCAAGAAGACATTGTTATTGATCGAGCAGGTGCGTTTGTAAACAAGAGGAGACTTAATACTCATGGTATACTCCTTCCCTTTTCGGGTAATGCCCACTGCCGACCCTGATACGGAAAAAGAGTCATCAATAGAATTAGCCGTCCTGTTCCAGGTGCGAATAAAAGTGGATGTACGCGTGGCAGTAGTGCCGTCAGGGTAAGTAATCTTCATTCCATCTTCCAGGATGGTAAAAGCTATTGCTGCCGTTTCACTTGAAGAGGTGTTCGTAAGTGTCCTTGTACCTTCCAACATCTTTCCATTAACAACATATTGAAGGAAAGTGATGATAATTTTGGAGCCCGGCAGGAATCGCCTTCCTATGTATTCCAGGACAATCTTTCCTGAGCGTACTTTTCCTGCTGGTCCAGCACAACCATTGCCAAAGTCCACGGTTATGATTCCATGAGGTTTGAGCAGCGTATTGTCAGAAGAAGGTTCCAGTGTGATCACGGCACATTTCAATCGCGTGTCGCTGGTGGTAATAACTCGGCTGCCTGTCTCTGCCCTGCCGTTCAGGGTGGCAGCGTCTGAGGAGACCGTTACTGTAGCAAGGTCATCTGCTTCTTGAGCCTGGGCATCCACGTTCGACTCATTCTGGATGGCGGCGTTGTCATTGGCTGTAAAATCAATGGTGTTCAGGTTGTTGCAGGCTGCCGCCGTGAAGAGAAATGTCACGAAAAGTCCAAAACGGTGAATATTCATGGGCATTGGACTGCGTAGATGGTCACAGGTTTAATGAAGGTAATAAATTCAGTTTGCAGGGAAACCAGCTTCCCACAACACCATATTTTGGAATCCAACACATTAATGGCATACTTGTGACAATACGCATGTCAGTCATATGTTTGTGTTTTGTATGTGATGATGGATTTATTGCCAGGTGTGATCAAAAGAGGCGATTCTTTGGTTAGGTGCATGCGGGCAGTGTTCGTAGCCGGGTTGCTGCTCCTAAGCTATATGTCGCAGGGCCAGATCAAACTGGCAAAACTTAAATACGGCGGAGGCGGCGACTGGTATGCAAACAAAACAGCGCTTCCGAACCTGATCCGGTTTTGCAATCAGCAGTTATCTATAAATCTCGCACCCGAAGAGGATGCTGTGGAAGTTGGCAGTCGCGATCTCTTCTCCTATCCTTATGTGTACATGACCGGACACGGGAACGTAGTGTTTACGCCGGAAGAGGCCCAGAATCTCAGAAACTATCTCATTGCCGGAGGATTCCTTCATGTCGACGACAATTATGGCCTGGATAAGTTCATACGGCTGGAACTAAAGAAGGTATTTCCGGAATTGGAGCTGGTTGAATTACCGTTCACTCATCCTATCTATCACCAGCGATACAATTTCCCCAAGGGCTTGCCCAAAATTCACGAACACGACGGCAAGCCTTCACAGGGCTTTGGTCTCATCTATGAAGGGCGCCTGGTGTTGTTTTATTCCTATGAATGTGACCTTGGCAATGGTTGGGAAGATCAGAAGGTCTACAATGATCCGGAGTCCAAAAGGCAGGAAGCGCTCCAGATGGGAGCCAACATTCTTTCTTTCTGCTTTACTTCGAATCAGTAACGGGTATCAGCCGCC
Organism: Cyclobacteriaceae bacterium; assembly: GCA_039810905.1. Classification (GTDB taxonomy): domain Bacteria; phylum Bacteroidota; class Bacteroidia; order Cytophagales; family Cyclobacteriaceae; genus ELB16-189. Next base: position 9,481 of record JBDHXU010000034.1, read on the forward strand.
CTTCAGAACCTCCTCCAATTTCCTTTCCAACGCACGTCCGCGCAGATTTTTTGCGACAATTACGCCATTGGGATCCACCAGAATGGAAAAGGGAATTCCATTGATGTTATAATCTTTGGCCGCCTGGGAATCAAAGTACTTCAGATCAGAAACGTGATTCCATGCCAACCCGTCCTCCTGAATAGCTTTTAACCAATCTTCCTTCGTGCGATCGAGGGAAACGCCAAGGATGTCAAATCCGCGGTCCTTGAACTGGTGATATGCCTTCACGACGTTAGGATTCTCACGCCGGCAGGGGCCGCACCATTTCGCCCAGAAGTCCACCAGAACATATTTGCCCCTCATGGAAGACAGTGTAATGACTTTTCCAGTCGGATCAGGAAGTGATATCTCGGGTGCAGGCTGCCCTATCGCTGTCTTCTTGAGCTTCTCAACATAACTGATGAATTCCTTTGCGTAGTGACTATTAGGCCACTCCCTGGACAACTTCTCCGACGTGCCCAGATATACATCAAAATATTTGTCTGGGTCCAGATTATTGTTCTGCAGAAGATTAATGAGGCCCAGTGAAGGAGGCTGCTGCTTCATATAGTCGGCCAACTGGGCATTGGCAGCATCCAGGATACCCTGGTACTGCTCCTGCAGCGAAAGCATCCTGGCCTCGTCCTTGTTCTGGGCGGCAACCTGGTACTCTGCTTCCAGCGCCCTTGCCTCAGGCGCGCTTTGTGCATCGCGAAGGATCTGTTCAGCATGTACCATCAGATCCTGATCCGGTGATCCCTTGATATCAATCATCCCCTGCGGATCTGCACCATCCACATTAATCTCCAGATTGCTTTTGTCGAGGATTACCGTAACACTCTGCCTGTTAAAGAATTCAATCCGGTAATAGCCTGGTTCCTTAACTATGATCTGCTTTTCAAAAGTGCGATCCGGTTTAATACTGATGCTATCCTGCCACGGCTTCTGGGAATCCTGGCGAAGTTCGTAGATAATGACCTGGCCTGCAGGACGGGCTTTCACACTTCCCTTGATAACGATTTCCTGGCCATCCGGGGTTTTGGAACAACCGGCCACCACCAGGAGGATGATTCCGGCTAAACTCTTCAACAACAATTTCATGATTCGTTCAATTTTCTGATAATACATTCATTTGCGAGTCGAGGGTCCAATTTGCCTTTCCCTCTTTTCATTACTTCACCCATCAGCATGGAAACAATTCCTTTCTTTCCACTGTGATATTCTTCCACTTTCAGCGGAAACTCATGGATCACCTCTTTCACCAGCTGCTCAATCGCATCCCGATCACGGTTCTGAAGCAGATCCAAACGCACTGCAATATCCATAGGAAGCTCCTCAGTTCGCACCAATTCAGGAAATAGTTTCTGTGACGCAGCCGTAAAGCTGACTTTTCCCTCCTCCACCAGCGAAATCAGTGCGGCCATCCTCGCAGGTGGAACATCAAAAGTTGTCAATTGGTGCTCGTTCATCAGGGATTTGACAGGTCCCATCAGCCAATTGGATGCCGATTTATAGTGCCGGATCTCTTTACACAAGGCCTCAAAGTACGCTGCCATTTCCTTGCTTTCTGTCAGAACATCTGCGTCGTAAGCCGGCAAGCCATATTCAGTTATGAATTTCTCTCGCAGTTGATTTGGAAGGGCCGGCATCGACTTTCTGATTTCATTTATCCAATCTTTCGTTAGTTCCAAAGGAGTTAGATCAGGATCCGGGAAGTATCGATAATCATTGAGGTCTTCCTTCATTCGCATACTGTACGTCTTTCCGTGCTCTTCGTGATAGGTACGTGTTTCGGAAATGACTTCACCACCTTGTTGGAGTATTTCAGTTTGTCTTGAAGCCTCGTAATCCACTGCCCTCTGCACGTGGCGGATGGAATTCATGTTCTTGATCTCCACCTTTTTGCCCAATACCCGGGAGCCTTCAGGCATGACGGAGACGTTCGCATCACATCGCAGTGAACCTTCCTCCATGTTGCCGTCGCAAATCCCCAGGAACTGAACCAGCTTTCTTACTTCTGAAAGAAACAGTGCTGCCTCCTCTCCGCTGTGAAGCACGGGGTGGGTTACCAGCTCGAGCAAGGGCACACCGGCACGGTTGTAGTCCACTGCCGATTCATTCCTTCCCTCCAGGTGCATTGACTTCCCGGCATCTTCTTCCATGTGAATCTTGTGCAGGCTGATCATTCGAGAGGCACCATCCTTCAGGACCAGCCCGATCTGGCCACCCCGGCATACAGGGGTCTTGTCCTGCGTAAGCTGATATCCTTTCGGTAGATCCGGATAGAAGTAGTTCTTCCTGTCGAACACCTGATGCATGGATATCTCAGAACCGCACGCAATACCAAGACGAACGGCGTGCTCGAGAACGCGACGGTTGAATTTAGGCAGCGTGCCAGGGTGGGCCAGCGTAATCACACCCACGTTGGTATTGGGTGTATCGCCATAGCGATTGGCATCACCGCTGAATATCTTTGCGTGCGTAAGCAATTGAATATGGACCTCAAGGCCCACTACGGTGACGTACGGTGGTGAACTCATGCCACCATTTGCAAAGCTTTGCGGATCACTGCGTCCAGCCCGTCCAGGTTCTTACCGCCGGCAGTTGCAAAGAACGGCTGTCCTCCCCCGCCGCCCTGGATTTCACGCGACAATTCCTTGACCATATTTCCTGCATGGTATTTTTCTGTCTGCAGCAGTTTTTCTCCAATCATGACAGCAACCTGAGGCTTGTTGTCGATGTTGGCTGCGAGCACCAGAAGGAGGTCGTCAAATTGATTACGCAGGGCATAGGCAAGGTTCTTCAAGGCATCTGCAGAAGGTAGCGTAATCTTCGCTATGATCTGTGTCTTATCGTTCTGCTTCATGGCTCCCGCGATCAGTGTCTCACGGAGCTGATTCGTACGTTCCAGATGCAATTGTTCCAGTCGCTTTTCCAGGTCATGACGCTCTTCGATCAGATGCTGGAGAGAAGCCACAGGATCCTTCGGATTCTTCAAAAGTAATTTTACAGCTGAAATGAGCGTAATGGTTCCGTTGACGTAGTTTTCTGCCCCCTCGCCCGTCACCGCCTCAATGCGCCGTACACCGGCGGCAACTGAGCTCTCGGAAATAATCTTGAAGAACCCGATGTTGCCGGTTGCAGGGACATGCGTCCCTCCGCAGAGTTCCACAGAATACGACGGGTCAAAAGTTATCACCCGTACATACTCTCCGTACTTCTCGCCAAACAGCGCCATGGCTCCCATGGATTTTGCTTTCTCGAGTGGAACATTTCGCTGTTCAGCGAGCGGTACATTCTCGCGTATTTTATCATTGACAATCGACTCGACTTTGGCAATTTCCTCGTCGGTCATGGCCGCAAAATGCGAAAAGTCGAAGCGCAAAATCTTTTCGTTTACAAGTGAACCCTTCTGTTCAACGTGCTTGCCAAGCACCAAACGAAGAGCAGCGTGCAGCAGGTGTGTGGCCGAATGATTCCTCATTGTCTGGCGTCTTTTCCGCCAATCGACAACAAGATGAAACTCTGATTCCTTGTCAGTTGGAAGCTTCTCTGCCAAATGAATAATCAGGTCATTTTCCTTGCGCGTATCTATAATTTCAATTTTCTCTGAACCAGAAAGTGCTGTACCGGTGTCCCCGACCTGGCCGCCGCTCTCGGCATAAAACGGTGTTTTGTCAAAGACCAGTTGGAACAATTCCTTGTTCTTTTGTTTTACTGTGCGGTAGCGCACCAGCCTGGAAGCTGTCTCCAGAAATTCGTATCCTACAAACTCAGGCTTATCAGCCTCTTTCACACTGATCCAGTCCCCCGTTTCTTTCGCAGCGTCGGCCCTTGACCTGGACTTCTGCCGGGCCATTTCTTCCTTGAAGCCATTTTCATCAATTGACAATCCTTTTTCACGGGCAATGAGAGACGTAAGGTCAAAGGGGAACCCAAACGTATCGTACAGTTCAAATGCTTTTGGGCCCGGAAGAACCTTCTCGTTTCTCTGCATAGCCTCGTCGGTAAACTGCTCAATCCGGCGAAGGCCATTTTCCAATGTTTTGAGAAAAGACTGTTCTTCTTCGTGAATAACTCTGGAAACAAATTCCTCCTGTAAGTGAAGTTCCGGGAACACTTCCCTCATCTGCAAGGCGAGCAAGGGCACAAGACGATGCATGAAAGGTTCCTTGAAGCCCAGATAGGAGAATCCGTAGCGTACTGCCCTGCGCAGAATGCGTCGAATCACATAACCGGCGCCTGTATTGGAGGGTAACTGTCCATCAGCAATGGCAAAGGATACTGCCCGTACGTGGTCAGCCATCACCCGGATGGCTACATCCTTTTTCACATCAGCCCCGTAAGTGGCGTGCCCGTGAAGGGCAATGAAATCCATCAGTGGCCTGAATACATCCGTATCGTAATTGGAAGTCTTTCCCTGAATTGCCATGCATAGGCGTTCAAAGCCCATACCTGTATCCACGTGTTTTTCCGGCAGCGGTTCAAGGGTCCCTGAAGCAAGGCGGTTAAACTGGATGAATACCAGGTTCCAGATTTCGATTACTTGCGGATGGTCGGCATTGACCAACTCTCTGCCTTCTCTCTTCTTGATTTCTTCCTCAGACCTGAGGTCAATATGTATTTCTGAACAGGGACCACAAGGCCCTGACTCTCCCATTTCCCAAAAGTTGTCCTTCTTCTTACCATGCAGGATCTTGTCTGGTGCGACATGCCTCTTCCAAAGTTGCTCTGCCTCGTCGTCGGCTGGCAATTTATCATTCACATCCCCGCCAAAGACCGTTACATACAGCCTGTCTTGCGGAAGTTGGTAGACCTCCGTGAGCAATTCCCATGCCCACGCAATGGCCTCCTTCTTAAAGTAGTCACCAAACGACCAGTTCCCCAGCATTTCGAACATCGTATGGTGATAGGTATCAAGCCCTACATCTTCCAGGTCATTATGCTTACCACTAACCCGCAGGCACTTCTGCGTATCTGCCACTCTCTTGTATGTTGGAACGCTATTACCAAGGAAATTATCCTTGAACTGCACCATCCCGGAATTCGTGAAGAGCAACGTTGGGTCATTTTTGAGTACGAGGGGGGCTGAAGGTACGATCTGATGACCCTTGGTTCTGAAAAAGTCCAGGAATTTCCGTCTGATAATCGCTGCGTCCATCATGAAAGTTCTATACAAGGGGCAAATTTAACCATGGGACGCTATTATGGAAGGAAATACAGTCAGTTGGGACGATGATGAGCGCGCAATGTTGCCGATAACCAGTGTGATTACCGAATTGGTCAGCCCATCTTCAGTTACTTTCACCCTGAGTTTAGACTGATTACATAACCAAGCTGATTACCATAGCATTGCAAATGTGAAATTCCACTTTTTTATTGTTGACATCTTGTAGATGAAATATCATCAGCGACTTTGCTTGGAGAATAAAAGAATTGCTACTTTGCATGAGTCGTTAAAACACCACCAGGAATAACCGGCAATTCTGCATGGCCTATCGGGAGAAAGAGATTGAAAAGTTATATTACTCCATCGGCGAAGTAGCCGAACAGTTTAATGTAGCCCCATCCTTAATTCGATTCTGGGAAACTGAATTCGACATTCTCCAACCAAAGAAGAACCGCAAAGGCAATCGTCAATTCACCCGGGAAGACATTGACCAGATAAGGCTTATCTATCACCTGGTCAAAGAAAAGGGGTTCACCCTAAGCGGTGCCAAGGAAATGCTGAAAAATGACTCGATGGCGATCAAAGACAAGATGGAGTTGATCGATTCCTTGAAATCAATCAGGAAATTCCTCATCGAGGTACGCGACAAATTGCAATAAAATCCCCTTCCTTTCCTTCCAAATAACGCGGCTGCAGCAATTGCGGCCTGCTAAGTCTTTGTCAATGGAAGAAGAAAGAGTTGCCATGATGGCCTTGCATTTGCTGTCAGGGGTAGGCGATGTACTCCTGAAGCAACTCGTGAGTTACTGTGGTTCTGCTACAGACGTTTTCAGACAGTCCTCTCACCGTCTGGATCAAATACCTGGCATTGGACCCGGAACCACGAAGGCCATTCGCAAGGGCCAGACTTTTGAAGTGGCGCGTCGCATTCTTGAGAAAGCCGCCAAAGAGGAGACGGAAGTTTATTTCTATACGGACAAGAATTACCCGCAGCGACTAAGGCTAATTGAGGATGCGCCTGCGGTTCTTTTTGTGAAGGGGAACATCAACCTCAACCACAAAAAGACTGTTGGCATTGTAGGAACACGCGAGGCCACAGCCTACGGAAGGGATCAGGTCGAAAAGATAGTGGAAGAGCTACTGCCTCACCAACCTTTGATTCTCAGCGGGCTGGCCTACGGAATTGATATTCATGCACATAAAATGGCCCTAAAGCATAATCTGATGACCGCCGCGGTAATGGGAAGCGGTATTGACGTCATTTACCCTTCGGTTCATGCTGAGACAGCCAGAAAAATGATGAACCAGGGAGGACTCATCACTGAAAACCTGTTTGGCGCAAAGCCCGACGCGCACAATTTTCCTGCAAGAAACCGCGTGATCGCAGGCATGTGCGATGCCCTGATTGTTGTTGAAGCAGCACAAAAGGGAGGTGCGCTCATCACGGCCGAGATCGCGAACACCTATAACAAGGATGTCTTCGCGGTACCCGGAAATCTCGGACAGAAATACTCGGAAGGAACCAATTGGCTAATCAAAACTCATAAGGCCCACCTGCTCACCGGCATCAAAGACCTGGAATACATCATGCGATGGGACAATCAGGCAGAGACAGCACCATCTCAATTGTCATTGGAACTTGCATTGGCTTCTCCGGAAGAATTGAACATTCTTCGCGTCCTTAAAGACGGCTCAGGCCAGCAACCTTTTGACGAAATAGTCTTCCGGTCCGGATATTCCCATGGCATGACTGCCTCCCTCTTGCTTTCACTTGAACTTAAGAACATGGTACAGACCCTTCCGGGAAAGCAGTTTAGGCTAAGGGGTCATATCGGATGACAGAAAGATCCCGTCTGCAACAATCATAGCCTCAGAAAGAGCTTTGTTGTTCAGAGGCGGCAGATCAGATTTGGAATTCAGATAATCGATCAGAACTTCCGTAGGTACATTGCCAACCAGCTCGTCTTCAGCCATAGGGCATCCGCCAAATCCCTTCAGCGCACCGTCAAATCTCCGGCATCCTGCTGAGTATGCGGCGTCGATTTTATCCCAGGCCATATCACGTGTGGCGTGAAGATGAACACCAACTTCGACCGCCGGAAAGTTTTTACGCAATTGGCTGAACAAGTCATGTACGCTTTCAGGTGAGGCCATTCCCACAGTGTCAGCAAGGGAAACCGTTTTCAGACCCATAGTCTTCAGAATATCGACGAACCTGGATACAATTTCAGGACCGTATGGATCTCCATAAGGGTTGCCAAAACCCATACTGAGATAGACCACGATTTTCTTCCCGGCTCCAAGCGTCAATTCTTTCATTTCGTCCAGCATCGAGAGCGCTTCGCCAATGGATTTGTTGGTATTTCGCTGTTGAAATGTTTCGGAAAGCGAAAGGGGAAATCCGATATCGTCTAACAGGGGTTGGGCAAGGGCCGCCTCTGCTCCTCTCATATTGGCTACAATGGCCAATAGCCGGGTATTGGTTCCCTCCTTTTTCAATTTACCGAAGACGTCCGAGGTATCCTTCATCTGAGGGATGGCTTTGGGTGAAACAAAGCTTCCTGCATCCAAAGTATGAAAGCCTACTTTCAGGAGTTGGTTCAGGTACCGCACTTTCTGATCAGTGGGAATGAAGTACGAAAGCCCCTGCATGGCGTCCCTCGGGCATTCAATCAGCTTCATGTTGCTAAGTTATAAAACCAGAAGAAACCGGGATCAAGCTATTGGCCATGTCGTTGCATTTACAATGCCGATTTATTTCATTTCCTTCGCTTTGGTATGCTGCACATCGAGGAAAATGTATGGCTGACTTCCCTGAATACCTTCGGGGTTGAAGTGAAAGCAAAATACTTCGTCGCGATTCATCGCGAGTCTGATCTCCTGGAACTATTACAGCTTCCCTTATGGAAAAGTCAGCCGGTATTAATCCTGGGTGGAGGCAGCAACATTCTTTTTACAAGGGATTTCGATGGTATCGTGGTGCAATCTTGCATCAAGGGACTGGAAATACTGGAGGAGAATGAGTCTGAAGTGAGGTTGCGGGCAGGTGCCGGGGAGTCATGGCATGGTTTGGTTATGCATTGCATCGATAAGGGATGGGGTGGAATAGAGAATTTATCACTCATCCCTGGCACTGCTGGTGCGGCACCAATCCAAAACATCGGGGCATACGGAGTTGAGCTCAAAGATGTGCTCGACTCCGTTGAAGGAGTTCACCTGGAGCAGAGAACCCATCTCCGTTTGAGTGCGGAAGAATGCCAGTTCGGATACCGTGAAAGCATCTTCAAGCATCAACTCCAGAAAATTTTTTTTATCTCAAGTATTACTTTAAGGTTGACCAAAAAGAATCATATACTCCGCACTGAATATGGTGCCATACATGACGTCCTCGGGAGGCGAAACATCAAGACACCAGGCATTCGTGATGTGAGTGACGCTGTCATTAGTATCCGTCGCAGCAAATTGCCTGATCCTGCTGAACTCGGTAATGCAGGAAGCTTCTTCAAGAACCCAACAGTGAGTGCTGAAGTGCTTGAAGATCTGAAACGGACCCACCCGGCAATACCGCACTATCCTTTTGATAATCAACAATTTAAAATAGCCGCAGGATGGTTGATTGAACAGTGCGGATGGAAAGGAAAGAGAATGGGATCGGTGGGTGTGCATGTCAACCAATCACTCGTCCTTGTCAACTATGGAAGAGCAAGCGGGAAAGAAATTTTGCAACTCGCCAACATTATTCAGAGAGATGTAGAGCAAAAATTCGGCATCACTTTGAAGATGGAAGTAAATATTCTTTGAGTACGTGTGATGAAGCAAGTGATGATCATAAAAGTGCTCTTACTCAGTACTAGATTTTTTCTCACTTCAAAAAAAAATCGGAAAAATTTTTGTGAATAAATATTTTATTATACCTTCGAATACGTTTAACCAATTAATTCACTTAAAAAATTAAACGCTATGGCAAAAAAGGCTAAGAAGGCAGCTAAGAAAAAAGCTGCTAAGAAGAAGAAGTAATTAGGTTCACCTAATACTTTACAAAGGGAAGCAATCAAGGATTGCTTCCCTTTTTGTTTCATCACATCATACCTATGATTCGCGTTTATCGGCTGCGGCACTTATCCAAAATCATGATCACAACCTCAAAAAATTGCCGGCCGTTAACGGTTGCGGCAAAATAATGAGTGGTTCGCTTGTTTGAGGGTGCCTGTCACCCATAATTTTGCAAGAACTTAACCGCATAACCCATGGCGAAAGCAGCGTCCAAACCAGGTGTGAAAAAGGAAACGAAACCTTCTTCACCAAAAAGTAAGTCCAATGCAGCTCCTGAATTGCATATTCTGAAAGCTTGTGAGACTGCCTTGAAAAAATTGAACGAACTGGATTTGGATCATCAGCTCCAGTCTGAGATCAACTGGTGCCTGGGTAGCTTTCATGCAGATGGTAATCCCATCGGACTTTATCAAATGGCCCAGCGATCCCTGGAACTTTTCAGATCGGAGCAATCAAAGAAAACGAAAGGCATCACGGCAAAACTTATCAGCGACATCGAGAAAGCGCTGAACGGAAAGTAAGTATTCAGATCATATGTGTCACGTTATTCAATGTACCTGAATAACGTGTACACAGGACTCCAAACCGGTTAAGAAAAACAACGCCCTCATCCTCAGGCAGGCCCTTGTACTCGGCATAGGAATTCAGATAGATGACTTTGCTGATGCCCATGGTGTATATGATCCTGGCACAGGCAAGGCAAGGTGAAAGGGTCAAATACAATGTAGCGCCATCTACTCCAGTCTTGTTACGCACCGCATAAAGAATGGCGTTCTGCTCCGCGTGAATGGCAAGGGAACATCCACCCTTTGAATCCTTCGGGCAACCAACATCTGGCCATTCTTCATCACAATTGTGTGTACCTGCAGGAGGACCGTTATACCCTATGGATATGATCCTTGTATCCCTTGTAAGTACCGCCCCAACATGGCGCTTTATACAGTGAGAACGCTTGGCCAGGTTGACTGCCAATTCCATGTAGATATCATCAAACGCAGGTCGCATCATTATGCAAAGTAAAGAATGCCGTCAAATTCTTAGTTTTGTCAGATAATTTAGTTCAATGATTCGCCTGGTCCCGGCATTCTTGATCATAACCTGCGTGGCCGCCTACGGCCAGGAGTCCTTCAAATCAAGGCCCAGTCCTGTTGCCATAGCTACAGCCCGATACAAGGACTCCTATGTAAAGATTGTTTATGGACAGCCCCAAAAGAGAGGGCGACTAATCTTTGGTGGCTTGGTACCTTTTGGGCAAATATGGAGAACTGGCGCCAATGAGGCGACAGAACTCACAGCCACCAGAGACATCAGGATCAATGGCTTTGATCTGAAAGCGGGAACCTATACCCTGTTTACGATACCCGGCCCGGATCAGTGGACCATCATAGTCAACTCAGAACTTGGACAATGGGGTTCATATAATCATAATCCAAAACTGGACATTCTGCGGTTTGACGTACCTGTCCATAGCCTGGGCGATGCAGAATACGAAGCACTCACCATTTGGACCGAGTCAAAACTTGACCAGGCGGAAGTCCATATTGCCTGGGAAAGAACTAGTGTAACACTTCAAGTTCAGTTTATCGAACCCAAACAATGAAGCAAATCCTCTTTCTGATCATAACCCTCACTTCCCTTGGGCTGTATGGCCAGGATCTGGAAGAACTGGATCGGCGGAACGGGTTCAAGGACATCAAACTTGGCGACTCCATTGAAAGCGTCAAGGGGGCAGAATTCAAGAAAGACATCAAGGAAAAGAATGAATTCCCGGCCAAGTTATACGAAGTTGAAGGTGACGGTTACAAGACTATCGGCGAAGTAAAAGTTCGTCGGGTGGAGCTCAAAACTTACAAAAGCCTCATCTACGAAATCGTTGTCATCACAGACAAGGACACCCGATTAATGAAGGGACTTGAAAAGTCATTTGGGAAACCAGTGTATATTCTGACCACTGATACCTATAACTGGAAGACCAAGAAGCTCAGTCTCACCTTCAAGGATCACTCAAAAGGGGAACTGCGGCTTACCTACCGGTGCTATCCTGTAATCCAGATGATGGCTGTCGATAAGGGTAAAAAGATCGACGCGATTGCGACGGATTTCTGACTCAGCCCTTGTACGTTACTCGATAAATAACCCCGGCTTTGTCGTCGCTGATGAGCATACTGCCATCGGCGAGGACAAGTACATCCACCGGCCTGCCCCACGAAGTCCATTTATCCTGTTCCAGCCAGCCGGTGATAAAAGGCTCATAAGATTTCACCTGATTGTTATCCACTTTCAGAAAGACCAGTCGGTGACCCGTGTGCCCGGCGCCTTTACTTCTGTTCCATGAGCCATGCTCTGCAATGAATAAATTCCCGCGATAAGGTGCAGGAAACATGTTGCCGGTGTAGAATTTCAGGCCAAGGGGCGCCACATGCGGTCCCAGGTTTTGTGCCGGCTTCGTGAAATCACTGCAAGGTTTCCGGTCGCCAAAATCGGGATCCTTGATCGTACCGCCATGGCAATACGGATAACCGAAATGCATACCTGCTTTTGGGGCGAGATTCAATTCACATGGAGGGACGTCGTCTCCCATCATGTCCCTCCCATTGTCAGTGAACCACATCTCATTCGTATCAGGCTTCCAGGTAAAACCTACTGTATTGCGCACGCCGCTGGCAAATATTTCCATTCCTGATCCATCAGGATTAATTCTTGTGATGGAAGCATACGGGCTTTTTGGCTCACAGATGTTGCAAGGTGCACCTACAGGGACGTAAAGTTTACCGTCCGGGCCAAAAGCAATGTATTTCCAACCATGATGGCCATCCTTTGGATACTTGTCATACACTACAACAGGTTCGCCGGGGTTCGAAAGTTTTGACTCCACTCCCTGAATCTTCAGTATCCTGTTCACTTCAGCTATGTACAAATCGCCGCCTTTGAAGGCTACTCCGTTGGGCATGTTCAAACCTTTGGCAAGCACCCATTTCTTATCGGCCTTGAAGTCGCCGTCCGTATCTTTCAGCGCATATACTTTGTCGCTGTCCTTATTACCCACGAAAAGGGTGCCCGACGGGGAAATGGCCATGGAGCGTGCATCCTCAACTTCTGCATAAACGCTGATGGAAAAACCGGCAGGTAATTTTAGTTTGTCAAGCGGAAGGGAAGCACTCCATTCCGTCAGCGCGGGCACAGAACCATCATCGACCGGGGTGGATACCCTGCTCTTGTTTGTATAACCAGAAAACAGGGTGAAGGCAAACAATACAAAGATGAATCGCAGACTGCTCATGGATAAGATATTTGGATACAAGTTAATGCCCGGCATGGTACGGTAGTTTCCAGTCATGGATTTTTTTGGCCCGCCCAAACATTATCTTTGTGCCGTTTTTGAAGTCGACTTGAATGGTATCCATATCTAACATATCCTATTTTATCGGTGGAAGGCCACTTTATGAGAACGCTTCCATGTTCATCAAGCCGGATGACAAAATCGGGCTTATCGGCCTGAATGGCCGTGGCAAGTCCACATTACTGCGACTCATCAATGGCGAAATGAAACTGGATTCAGGCAGCATCAGCAAGGCCAAGGATTGCACGATTGGCTTTCTGAATCAGGATCTCCTCTCCTTCCAAAGTGAAGATGCAATTGTTACGGTGGCCATGGAGGCCTTTAAGGATGCCGTGGACACCCAGCGTCAACTGGAAAAGGTGCTGCACGAGCTTGAAATAAACTATTCCGATGCGCTTGTTGAGAAGTTGACCAAACTCCAGGAAAAGTTTGAGCACCTGGATGGATACACCATGCAAGCCAAAGCCGAAGAGGTTCTGGAGGGCATTGGGTTCACCACTGCAGACCTGCACAGGCCATTGAAGGAATTCTCCGGCGGTTGGCGCATGCGGGTAATGCTGGCCAAGTTGCTCCTTGAAAAGCCCTCGCTGCTGATGCTCGATGAGCCTACCAACCACCTGGACTTGCCCTCCATCGAATGGGTGGAGAACTATTTAAGGAATTATGAAGGTGCTGTCGTCATTGTTTCACACGATCGTACTTTCCTTGACAACGTTGTTACCAAGACAGTAGAAGTGACCCAGCAACAGCTGGTCACGTATGAAGGAAACTATTCCTTCTTCCTGCAGGAGAAGTCTCTGAGGGAAGAGATCCAGCAAAATGCTTATGACAATCAGCAGGCCAAGATCAGGCAGGCCGAAAGGTTCATTGAACGATTCAAGGCAAAAGCCAGCAAGGCACGGCAGGTCAAGTCAAGGGAAAAGGCGCTTGAACGCCTTGACTTGATCGAAGAGGTCGTTGACGATACAGCTGCAGTCAACTTCAAGTTCAAGTTTCAGCAGCCATCAGGAAGACATGTGGTAACGCTGAATGAGGTGTCAAAATCGTACGGCGATCTGCAGATTCTGAAGCACACCACTGCGCAAGTGGAAAGAGGTGACAAAATCGCGCTTATTGGCGCCAATGGCAGGGGTAAATCAACGCTGTTGAGGATTCTTGCAGGAACAGAACCAGTTGAAGGTGAAAGAACCATTGGATACAATGTAATTCAGGGCTTTTTTGCCCAGCATCAGCTTGAAGCATTGAACATTGAGAATGAAATTCTTGAAGAATTGAAGCAGGCCGGGAGTGGCAAGACCGAGCAGGAACTCCGTGGAGTACTCGGTTGCTTCTTATTTTCAGACGAAGATCAATTCAAGAAAATAAAGGTTCTTTCGGGTGGCGAAAAGTCCAGGGTGGCGCTTGCCAAAACACTTATTTCCGAAGCGAACTTCCTGCTTCTCGACGAGCCTACCAACCATCTTGATTTTATCTCCGAGAACATTCTTATCCAGGCATTGCAGCAGTACCAGGGCAGTTTTGTGGTAGTGTCACACAACCGGCACTTCATCAGCCAAATTGCAAACAAGATCTGGTATATCGAAAACCACCAGATCAAGGAGTATCCCGGCACATACGAAGAATACGATTATTGGCGAACCCATATCAGCCAGGAGAACATTACCCATCAGTCAACCCCTTCACCTACTCCTGCCCCACCGCAAAAGAAAGCTGAGCCGGCAACTACCCCAAAAGAAACCCAGGTTGAGAATCTACAAACAGCTTCTTCACTCAAGAAATTGAATAAAGAGTTGGCTTCGGTGGAAGATCGGATTGAAAAATTGCGAAAGGAACAAGAGCGGATCGAAGGGGAAATGGCAAAACCCGAAGTCTACTCAGATTTTCAGAAGTTGGCCGCCTGCCAGGATCAGCTCAGTCATGTACAGGGAGAAATCAGGTCCCACAATGCCAGATGGGATTCCCTTGTTAATGAATTGGATCAACTGCAGCCTAAATCCTGATGATTTCCAACAGGGAACTCAGCAAAAGAATCCCGGCAATAAACAGTGCTGCATCCAGGAAGCGGGCTATTCGCTTCTTTAACGCAGTCGGAACTACTTCCATAATGCATTTGATATGGTATGTATCTTGCATAATGGACACCGGTAACCCACGCAAATGAAATTCACCCTCGGTACGTTACTGCTTCTCCTAACTGCGGCCGCGGCGGGACAGAAAAACCTGACCCTCGATGACAAGACCTATGAGCCGCAAATAAGAACCGTATTGTGCTATTCGCTCCGGGCACCAGGCCTTTCCATGATGCCTCCGGCTGTGGCAGGACTGGATAATCAGGATCTGATGCTGGAATTTGATGACCTACAGGATAATCGTCAGAACTATTACGCAAGGTTGGTTCATTGCAATTTTGACTGGACGAAATCCACGCTCATGGATCTGGATTTCATTCAGGACTATAATGAGTTCCCGGTAAATGATTATTCACCCTCTATTAACCAGCAAACCGCCTATATTCACTATCGTTTTGCGATCCCAGCCGTAAAACTCCCTGGAAATTACGTCTTGATGGTTTACCGTGACGGGAATCGCAATGACCTCATCCTCACCCAGCGGATCATGTTGGTAGATCCGCGTATCGATCTTTCGAGCGACCAGGATCTCTCAGGTCTGGGAAACATGCGAAGTACCAATCAGGCCTTGAACTTTACTATCAACTATAGCAGAACAGAGGTGATCAATCCTGCCTCCAGTATTCATGTTACCATCCGGCAGAATCAAAGATGGGACAATGCGAAACAGGATGTCAGGCCAAGTTCTGTGAGGGAAGACATCAATCAGCTTGAATACCATTTCTTCGATCTGGACAAGACTTTCAAGGCAGGCAATGAATTTCGATTTGTTGACTTCAGGTCACTGAATTATCCCGGGCAGAACACAGGGCGTCTTCAGAAAGACACCAAGCCTTACACTTTATGGGTTGCCCTTGATGCCCCAAGGGGAAATCAGGCTTATGCGCTTTACAACGACATGAATGGAAGCTTCCTCATTGACAATAAGGACTACGGTCAGGAACCGTGGGTAAGCGCCAACTACCTTGCCGTTAATTTCACCCTCAAGTCCGAACGACTGAAAGGTGATTTGTATGTAATGGGGGCATTTAACCGATGGCAAAAGAATGACGAGAACAAAATGGCCTACCGTGACGGTGTTTACTCAGGTTCTGTCCTGCTGAAGCAAGGTTTTTACAATTATCAATATTGGCTGGAGGACTCAAGTGATGATGGTAACCAGGTGGAAGGAAATTACTTTCAGACAGAGAATTTCTACGAAGTATTTGTTTACTACAGGCCATTCCAGCCCAATGCCGACTTACTGATCGGATACTACGTAGTTAATGTAAACCCGCACTAAACGTACACCATTTCGCGGCTTTGGGCCTTACGTACGGATTGATGGTTGGCCATATCCAGCATGCCAAAACCCTTGTGGGTAAATTGGCCAAGACCATGCTCGTATACAAATTCCTGGACAGCTGGAGGTGCGAACAGAGTAAAAGGGAACGTATATCCTCTCACCTCGTATTTGATGTCCGCATCGTAAAGGGGATAAATACGGGCAAATTTCTTGTGGGAACTCTGGATACGCTGAAGGTAGTCCTTGTCGGGAACCAGCTGAAATTTATAGAACTCCGCAAGCTGCGTCGCTGTGAACTTCCCGGAAGTTTGCATCTGATGTATGGTTGTTTCATAAAGCAAGTCGGAGAACTCATCAGACTCCGGGGAAATAAAGCGCTTGCCAGACTCATCGTTAAATGCCGCCGGCATCGCCACGATTGGCGATATGCAGAGAAACTTAACTGCCTCTGAGACCGATACAGGTTCCTCCTGCTCCACCAACTCCGGAACCAGCTGCAGCGTGCCGATCATGATCTCTTTCTGATCAAACAAGATTCCAAGAAAATAATCGAGGAAGGGTTTGTCTGACGATGAGAAAACAAGTGTGACACGTGAGGAATAGAAATGCAGTCCTTTCCGGCTGATTTTGGTCTGACCTTTCAAACCGGAAAAATTATAGTGCGTAAACTGCTGAAACCTCGTATCCTGACCCGCAACCAACAGGCCCTTGATGGTCTGAGCCAACAGGAACTGATGGTGAAAGGGGACAAAAGCGCCCTTGTTTTTAAGCCCGAATACAATCCTGATTCTCACGGTTTGTAATCCAACTGTTTGGGAAAAAATAAACCCTGCCCGCAAAAAATTGAAACGTGCGGATGGCTAAAATACTAAAAATCAGGCACCCAGCGTGACCACTTGAGGGATAATTTCAAAACCAAATGTAAATGATTGATATTGAAATATTTATGATGAATCAAATTTACCTAAACATTAAACCTAAAATGCATTACGTCTCCATCTTCAACAACGTAATCCTTTCCCTCTACCGCCAGTTTTCCAGCCTCGCGGATCGCCACTTCAGTCTTGTATTTTTGATAGTCTGCTATTTTTATAACCTCAGCCCTAATGAAGCCTTTTTCAAAATCCGAATGAATAACACCTGCTGCCTGAGGAGCTTTCCAGCCTCTGTGGATAGTCCAGGCGCGAACTTCCTTCTCGCCGGCGGTGAAATACGTAATCAGGTTAAGTAGATGGTAGGCAGCGCGAATCAGCTTATGAAGTCCCGATTCTTTGAGCCCATACTCGGCAAGAAACGCATCTCTGTCTTCCCTGGTCTCCAACTCCGCAATTTGAGCCTCTATGGCTGCGCAGACCACGACAAGCTCTGCCCCTTCATCTTTAATCAGATTAGCAAGTTTGGTCACGTATTGATTACCCGTGTGAATCGAGTTCTCATCCACATTGGCAACGTAAATCACCGGCTTATCAGTCAACAGCTGAAGGTCTTCTATTGCCTTTCGCTCTTCAGTGTCAGTTTTTACTGTTCTTGCATTCTTACCGGATTGCAGGGCCTGTTGAAACATTTGCAGCGTCTGATACTCCTTCTTTGCTTTTTGATCTCCACTCTTGGCAGTGCGTTCAACTTTGGCGATCTTTTTCTCAACCGATTCGAGATCTTTCAATTGAAGCTCTGCATCAATAATTTCTTTGTCAGCCACAGGATCTACCCTGCCATCTACATGGATTATGTTGTCGTTTTCAAAACATCGAACAACGTGTGCAATAGCGTCCACTTCTCTGATATTGGCCAGGAACTGATTACCAAGCCCTTCCCCCTTGGAGGCGCCCTTGACCAATCCGGCTATGTCCACAAATTCAAAAGAAGTCGGAATAACCTTCTGAGGGTGCACCAGGTCTGAAAGGATGTTCAGACGTTCGTCTGGAACCGAAATCACCCCTACGTTTGGTTCAATGGTACAGAAAGGGAAATTTGCCGCCTCCGCCTTGTTGTTCGAGAGAGCATTGAAAAGAGTGGACTTGCCAACATTAGGGAGTCCAACAATACCGCATTTTAAAGCCATAGTAAGGTGCTTTCAGGCCTGTATAAGCAAACCATCCGCCCAAAAGCGCTGCAAATATAGAAATCAACGGTTGCCTTCGTTGCTTAAAAAAGAAACCCTGCCGGATTTCCGACAGGGTCCAGGTTAGGTTAGGTAAGTATAGTGCTAATCCCACTTCAGCTCTGACTCCCCATTGTTGGGTTTCACCTCCAATGGCTGTACTTCGCGGTCCTGATCTTCCTTGGGGTGGTCAAACTGGCTGAAGTCAACTTCAGGCATCAATTCGTTCTTTACATGATTCACCGTATTGCTAAGCGCTTCCATGAATTTGTTAAAATCCTCCTTATACAGGAAGATCTTGTGTTTTTCATAGGTAAAGCCTTCATCATCCTTGTTGAATCTCTTTTTGCTTTCCGTGATGGTAAGGTAGTAGTCGTTAGACCGCGTTGACTTTACATCAAAGAAATAGGTCCTCTTGCCTGCTTTTACCTTTTCAGAGTAAATTTCATCTCTGCTATTCGTGTTCTCTTCCACTGGTCGTTAGGGTTAGGCGTTCTAAAATTGGTCTTTAGAATTAGTCGAAGGTAGTATTTTGGTTAAATTTTGCAAATGAAGCTGATTAAAATCAGCCTGTTATTGCTTAAATGGAAGCAGTTAGGCACACATATCGGTCATTTTTGTCTTTTTTTGTGAAGTGTCAACAGGACTGGAAAACATAAGACAGGCCGCTGGGCTTGAATTACTTGCACGGCAACTCGTCGAGGGGTTTATCACGGGGCTTCACAAGTCACCCTACCACGGATTCTCAGTCGAATTTGCGGAACATCGCCTTTATAACGTAGGTCAAAGCACACGCCATATTGACTGGAAAGTCTTTGCCCGAACTGACCGCTTGTACACCAAACAGTACGAGGAGGAGACAAACCTCCGGTGTCTGATCGTCCTTGACACCTCTTCCTCCATGAGATACCCTGTTGAAACCCAGGCAAAACTCAGGTTCAGTGTGCAAGCGGGTGCCGCGCTTGCCTATCTTCTTCATCTGCAGCGTGACGCTGTGGGGCTTTGCCTGTTTTCAGACAAAATCGACGAACTCACCCCTGTAAAATCCACTTCCACACACCTTGAAAAGGTATTTGGGCTGCTCGAGAAAACGCTTCAATCAGAAAAAAAGGAGGGCAAGCCAACCAATGTTCCGGATGTGCTGCACGAAGTGGCCGAGAAGATTCACAAGAGGTCCCTTGTCATTCTATTCAGTGACATGTTTGACGGCAACCACAGTATCGAGGAGGTATTCAAGTCACTTCAACACCTGAAGCATAATAAGCATGAAGTGCTTCTTTTCCACGTCAGCGATCACGAAACGGAGTTGGCTTTCAACTTTGAGGAAAGGCCCTATGAATTTGTTGACCTTGAAAGTGGTGACAAGTTGAGACTCAATCCCTCAGAAATAAAAACACGATATGTGGCATCGCAGGAGGGCTTCTACAAAATGCTTCAACTCAAGTGCAATCAGCTGAAGATCGACTTCGTGTCAGCCAATACCCGCACAGACTATTTTGAAGTGCTTCAGGCTTATTTGATCAAACGGTCCAGAATGAAGTAGTGCCTCAGGCCTGAAGTTGCTCGTTATGGAGCCATGCCTTCTTGGCCATGAGTTCTTCCTTGGTCTCCGAATAATCAGGATCCGGGACGCAGCAATCAACCGGGCAAACAGCGGCGCATTGCGGCTCCTCGTGAAAGCCGGTGCATTCCGTGCATTTTCCTGATACTATATAATAGAACTCGTTAGAAACAGGGCTTTGGGCAGTCTTGGCATCGACCTTCGAACCGTCCTCCATTTCTACAGACGTCAGTTTGGTGCCGCCTGCCCAATTCCATTCCCTCCCACCTTCATAAATGGCAGTGTTAGGGCATTCAGGCTCACAGGCCCCGCAGTTTATGCACTCTTCCGTGATCTTGATCGCCATTGCGCTTCCTTATTCCTAACTTTGCCCGCAAAAATACGGCTGAAACACTTACTCTCAAAACAACCAGCCAGGCTGAAAGTTTAGCCTCACCATGAATTTGGATCAAAGAATCAGTGCTTTTGGTAGACTGGGGGTTCTGCTACGCAATGAGGAAAGCACATTGCTCCGAGATCTTGCTCCGCTGGCGGCTAACGAAAATCCGTGGTTCACCGGCGATAATGTTTTTCTCGCCCTCCAGGGACTGCAAATCATGCTGGATGAGGTGAAGCTCAGATCGTGGATTTCACAATACCCGGTTTCTGATCAACCCAAAACGGTGGGTGTCGCTTTTGCCGGCAACATCCCCATGGTAGGTTTCCATGATCTGCTGTGCATATTGATGGCGGGGCACCGGTTACAGGGGAAATTAAGCAGCAAAGACTCGGTTTTAATGAAATACATGGTGTCAAGACTTGTTGAATTGGAACCTGCATTTGCCGCGCATATCATTTGGTCCGAGCATCTCAAAGATGTTGACGCCGTAATCGCAACTGGATCCGATAATACCTCACGCTACTTCGAATACTACTTTCGAAATATTCCACATATCATTAGGAAGAACAGAACTTCATGTGCAGTGATCAGGGGAACAGAGTCGTCAGCAGAATGGCATGACCTTGGCAAAGATATCTTCAGCTACTTTGGGCTTGGGTGCAGGAATGTTTCTAAGGTACTGGTGCCCGCCGGTTTTGACCTGACAAAACTTATTCCAGGGTGGCGCTCTTTTGAAGGAGTGGCCCAGCACCATAAATATGTTAACAATCTTGACTACCAGAAATCGCTGCTACTCATTAACCGCACACCATTTATTGATGGTGGATTTTTTCTTCTAAAAGAGGATACCCAACTGGCCTCCCCCGTTTCAGTAATCTATTATGAGCAATACGAAAGCCTGGGATCACTGACCGGGAAGCTGACGGCCTTCGGCGACAAACTGCAAGTTGTAGTTTCTTCTGATGCCTGGTATGAAGGAAGTATCCCGTTTGGAACAGCCCAATTGCCGGAACTCGATGATTACGCAGACGGCCGTGACACAATGGAGTTCCTCACCAGACTGTAACTATTGCGTGTGGTTCAGAATTTTGGTCGCAGGATTTCAGAGATAATGAAGGCTTTTCGAAAACTTTGCGGGTCTTTGAGGCTGTTGACTATCTCTTCACCCAGACGATTCCGGTCTGTCTTCTCATAGGGCTTGAACTGCTTAAACCTGACAATGGTATCCCCGAGATGCATGGTTTCCTCAAGTGAAGGGCGCTGAAATGCCTGCTTCCTGGCGTCTTCATAGACCTGATAAATGCGATCCTGATCGCGGTAATCATATGAAACATCTTCAAGAGGCCTTTCTTCTCGCTTTGGTAGTGCAGGTACATTCTTTGGCGCCGGCGAGGTTGGAACAGGAGTAGGCACAACTGGCCTTGGGGGGTCCTCCTCCTTCTTCTTCATCCCTTCAATCTCCCGAAGCAGTTCTTCAAAGGTCATGGGCTTGGATGGCTCAGGTTGTTGTTCGTCAGGAACCGCTGGGCCAGAAGGTGCTTTCTTCCTTCCCCTCGTGAAGAGATAGATCAGCCCGATGATGATCCAAAAAATGACCCTGAAAGGAATCTCATCCATAACTGCAAAGTTATCAAAAATTACCTGGTGAGATCTTCGTAATTCATTTAAAGTGATGCTTTAAGAAGAGGAAAAAAACTATCCTGTCGATTCAGATTTCCTTCTATCTTTGCCAACTTTATTAAGCGAACAATCACTACACAGCAGAATGCAGTTAGCCAAGTTAGAGATCAAGGGATTCAAGAGTTTTGCAGACAAGATCGTTATCAATTTTGATGAGGGGATTACAGGAATCGTAGGACCGAACGGTTGCGGAAAGTCAAATGTGGTCGACTCGATACGTTGGGTGCTGGGTGAGCAAAAAACAAGCGCGTTACGATCCGAGAAGATGGAGAACATCATCTTTAACGGTACCAATCAGAGATCACCGTTGCAGATGGCCGAAGTTTCTCTCACCATCAATAATACAAAAGGGCTTCTGCCTACTGAATATTCGCAGATAACTATCACTCGCCGGCTTTACCGATCTGGTGAAAGCGAATATCTGCTGAATGGCGTGGCTTGCCGTCTCAAAGATATTACCAATCTGTTCTTGGACACAGGAGTAGCCAGCAACAGCTACGCTATCATTGAACTTGGAATGGTCGACGATCTGCTCAACGACCGCGATAATTCCAGGAGGGCCCTCTTTGAGGAGGCTGCAGGGATTTCCAAATTCAAGAAGCGCAAGAGAGAGACGCTCAAGAAACTGGAGGACACGGATGCAGACCTGGAGCGCGTTGAGGACCTGCTCTTCGAAATCGAAAAGAAC
Source organism: Cyclobacteriaceae bacterium (assembly GCA_039810905.1). Classification (GTDB taxonomy): domain Bacteria; phylum Bacteroidota; class Bacteroidia; order Cytophagales; family Cyclobacteriaceae; genus ELB16-189. Next base: position 31,888 of record JBDHXU010000034.1, read on the forward strand.
ATGAAGAGCCTGGAGAAACAGGCCAAGCAGACCGAATCATATTACAAGGCAAAGGAAGACTACAAGGAAAAGAGCATCCAACTGGCCAAAGTCGTTGTAAACAAGCAGCGCCACAGGTTTGAAAGTGTAAATCATCAGATAGATGCTGAAAACGCACGGAAAGCTGAATTGACCGCTGATATTGCCGGTAAGGAAGCCTCCATTGAAAAGGAAAAGGCAGATCTGATCGAAAA
>JBDHXU010000035.1:0-32075 GCA_039810905.1 Cyclobacteriaceae bacterium
CAAAACGAAGTGGACTACTATTGGGAAGCGCTTACTTCTGATGGAGGAGAAGAAGGACCTTGTGGTTGGTGCAAGGACAAGTATGGTTTATCATGGCAAGTTGTGCCTGTTGAATATTTTGAACTCATACACAGCAGCGATTCAGCAGTAAGAAGAAAGGCAATAATGAACACGTTTAAGCAAAAGAAATTGGTACTGTCTGAACTTAAATGAACTCAAGATGGCAATGGGACGAGAAAGAATAAACTCTTGTTTACAAAAAATAGCCCTGAATATTGGATCAAAAGAAACTGAATTAGGCGCTAACAATATTCGGGGGAGCTTACAGAGAAGCCTTTTCAAAGATTGAGCATGTTTAAGCCGTTTCAATTTCTAATCACCTGGTCTGTTTGATAATTGATTTTATGCTGTATTTTGGAGTTGCAAAATCCTTATCCACATGCCTTCAAAAACCATGATCGACGCGTTAAATCGCCAGGTTCTAATGGAAGCACAATCGTCACAGGCCTATCTCGCCATGGGGAGTTGGGCGGAGATTCAGCCTGGGCTGAAAGGCGTCACGCAATTCTTCTTTCAGCACAGCGAGGAAGAACGGATGCATATGCTGAAACTGATCCACTATATCAATGAACGGGGTGGTGTTGCAATCGTTCCTGCCTTGAAACAACCCCAGTTGACCTTTGATTCCCTCAAGAAAGCATTCGAAATGTTGCTGGAACATGAGTTGAAAGTAAGCGAGAGCATTAACAGTCTCGTGGAAATTGCGTTGAACGAAAAGGATTACGCCACGCACAATTTCCTCCAGTGGTATGTGATGGAACAGATGGAAGAGGAACGGCTGGCGAGGGAATGCAACGATAAACTCGAATTGATCGGAGACGATAAAAGCGGTCTCTATCTTTTTGACCGGGATATCATGACTTTGGATAAACAGGCACCTGGCAAATCTGCCTGAAAGAAAACCGATCCGCTTGAGGACCTTAACTCGGAACCGGAAACCCAGAACCCTGAACCCTTACTTTTAACTCTTACCTTTTGGCTTTTAACTATCCAACGGCTTGAATTGCTCAAATGCCTCCTTGCAGTCGTGGCAATAATGGATGCTCCTGCAGAGTGTCGAACCAAATGGCGAGCGAAGTTCTGTGTGGGTGCCGTTGCAACGCGGACACGCAACATGCTCCAGGATGGAAAGGTCATCTATGAGTGTTGACAGCACAGGCGGAGGCGCAAGACCGAATTGCCTGAGGGCGAGACGGCCTTTTTCCGAGATCTTGTCTGAATTCCAGGTGTCGGCAAGGGTTACACGAACTTCGAAGTCTTTGATGCCATGTTCTTCCAGTACTCTTTCCACGTCTTGCTTCATATAATCCATGGCAGGACATCCCACGAAGGTGGGAGTCATATCCACAAACCACTTGTTCTCTTTGAATTCCACCCTGGTGATGACACCCAGATCCACAAGCGACAACACCGGTATCTCAGGATCTTTCACCTCCTCGAGCCATTCCAGGATTTGTTTGGAATCGAACATGACGCTTTGGCTCACCACTCGGCTCCGGGCTCGGTGCGGAATACTTCGCTCATTTCATCCAGCAAGGGCTGGAGGTGTTCTGAGTGCTGGCCTTTTCTTCCGCCCAGTACCGGCTGAATCACTTTCAGGTCAGGCAACACGAGCCGGGTCTTGCCGAGTACTTCCTCTATGGAAGAAATCCATTTCTCCCTGAGTTGCTTTTCGCCATCGAAGATGTGTTGAGCAACGAGCTCTTTTTCAAAAGGAGATTCTTCAAAGATTCCCAAAGCGTAGGGCATGGCCAGTTCCAGTGAGCGTTGAAGCCGGGAGATGCTCTCTTCCGTGGCGCTGCCCAGCTGCTGAATCCACGTGCGGGCATGCAGCGAGTGATACCGCAATTCGCCTTTCACTTTCCTGGCCAACTGTGCCAGCGGCTCATACGACGAATGCGCACACATGTCCCAGCGAAGTGTGGCTGATGTCGTATAAAGAAAATGCCGTACGATGCTGAAATCATATTCCTGGTTGGGAAGTTCTGTAAGTATGCAATTATGAAACTGGTTGGCATTGCGCATGAAAGCAACTGTATCCGGTTCTTGTTCACCCAACTGATGCAGCAGCGTGAACAAAGCGAGGCTTTGTCCGATCTGATCCTGCGCCATGGAAGAAAACGCGATATCTTCTTCCAGGATGGGACCCATGCCGGTCCACTCTGAATTCCGGTGCCCTATAATAAGGGTATCATCGGCCATCTTGTATAAAAACTCCTTCAGTGCCTGCTCATTCATAGGTCTTTTTCTTAAGTGCCCAACGATAATGCAGAATATAATAGATAACCAGGGGGATCATGATATAAGAAAGCGACCGGATCCCGTAGCTGATGTTCAGTATGATCAGCAGGTAGATGCAAACCAGGGCGCTCACCTTCATGATCTTGAAACCGGGATCAGTCACCCGCAGGGCCTCCATCAGCTTTCCGGTTGCCAGAAGAAAGAAACCCACATAAATCAGGATATGATGTGCATCCATTCTCATCCACATGAGAATAATCCCCGCTATCATGGCGACGATGGCACAAAGTTCCAGAATCCGTTGCTGCAACTGACTGTTCATGACTTCGACGATTGGCGTTCCAGGAATTCCTTCAGTTTGTCTCCTCCCTTGTAATCTGATGCGTCACGGAATTTCTTCTCAGGCAGGGTAAGCCAAAGGTCCTGCTCTTCAGGCCTGGTAAAACGAATATCTGACCGGCGGACCACCCACACATTGAATACCTGCTTGTTACCAAAGGCGGCTTTGGCTTTTGACAAAGCTTCCTCATGGCTGATGGCTTCCACTGTTCCGGCATGTACGTGCTGCTTTCCTCTCTTCATGAGGTGATAGACTTCGAAGGGTTCGCCACCCTGATGTTCTGTCACGGATGGAATAAGATCATAGGCATTTTGATTTCCTTCCGTGGTAGGAGAGACCATGACGTTTCGCGTATCTGTCACATACAGGGAAGTGCAGGTGAATCGTCTTGTGAATGCTTCCTTGGCCAGTACAAAGGCCAGTTCGAGGCTGGGTGCGTGTACAATGCCTTCGTGCTGGAACGGCTTGCCTTCCTTGGGCTGCACAAATACTTCGAACGATCCAAACTGGTCGAGCGGAGCCTTTGGCTGAAGGGGAGGAAGTTCTTCGGGAAGCCGTTGTACACGGGGATCAAGTGATTTCATGTGTCAGGCCAACGGAGTAACGTAATTCATTTTGGGAGACTTCAGCGCCTCGCGCACCCATCTGCCTCTTTCTTCAGCAACCCGGCGAACAGCCAGCCGCTCCTTGTTGCAGGGACCGTCGCCATTGATGACCCGCTTGAATTCCTCCCAATCAGGTTCTGTGTAAGCCCACTTTCCTGAGGCGGGGTCTTTCTTCAACGCAGGATCCGGAATGGTAAATCCCAGTTCCCATATTTTAGGCACGTACATGTCGAGGAACTGATTCCTCATTTCATCGTTTGTACCCATCTTCACTTTCCAGCGCATCAGGATTTCAGTGTGCGCTGAAATCTTGTCCGAGGGCCCGAAGAAATGCATCATGGGTGTCCACCAGCGGTTGACGGCTTCCTGGAACATTTGCCGCTGGCGGGGTGTGCCTGATGCAAGGTAGATGACACAATGATGACCATACTTCAGGTGGAACGACTCCTCCGCGCAAATTCTGTCCAGCGCCCTGCAGTAGGGGCCGTAACTGCCTTTTGCATTGGCGAGCTGGTTCACAATTGCACCGGCGTCTACCAGCCAGGAGATGAAACAACAATCAGCCCACGTAAAAGTGGGATAGTTGAACACGTTGGAATATTTGGACTTGCCGGAAATGAGATCGTTGATCATTTCCTCACGCGACTTGCCTAGTGTTTCAGCGGCGCTGTACAACAACTGGGCATGCCCCACTTCGTCTTGTACCTTGGCCATGAGGGCCATTTTTCTTTTAAAGCCCGGGGCCCGTGTAATCCATGTTCCTTCGGGAAGCGCACCGATGATTTCGCTATGCGCATGCTGTTCGATCATCCTGATCAGTTGCTTCCGGTAAAGCTGAGGCATCCAGTCGGTCGGTTCAATCTTTTCGCCCCGTGCAATTCTGGCCTCGAATGCGGCAAGTTTTTGTGGATCTTCCTGGGCCAGGCTGTCGGTTTTGATGCCCTCAAAAGTATTTCCGCCTCCGTACATGTGTAGTGTGAGTTAATTTAAAACGTCGGTCGCATCGTGCCTAACAACTGTTTGCAAAGGTAACAAAGAATGGAGGACGAAGGTTGCCGGCGGAGTAAGTAAAAAAATGGTTTCAGCGCACCGGTGGAACCCAGTGACTGCGGCCTAGTGCTTCTGGCGCTTCAGTCCGTTGATGAGCATATCTGAGAGCTGCTGACCAAGATCCTGAGGAACGATGTTGCTGTGGGGATCGTACCACTGGGGCATCCAGTTCAGCGACGAGAAGAGCGTCATCACGGCCAGTTTCTTGTCGATATTTTCCTTGAACTCTCCCGTATGTATGCCTTCCTCAATAATGTCCTTGAAGCGGTTGATGTAATTGATGCGAAGCAGGAGGAATTGACGGAGATAGGGCTGGCTGAGGTGGCGGTGCTCGTTCATGAATACGGCTGCCGCGGTAAGGTCTTTCGCCATTACCTGGATGTGGCCGATAATGCCTTTGCGCAGTTTCTCACTGGCAGGACCTTTTTGTTTTTCAACCTCCTCCAGCGACTTCCTGAATTCTGTCGCCAGGTCAAAGCAAAGACTCTGGAGGATTTCTTCCTTGGACTTGATGTGAGAGTAGAGGCTTGCGGCTTCGATGCCCAGCTTTTGTGCCAGGTCTCGCATGGAGGAGGCAGCATATCCCTTCTCTCTGAATAGCTCGGCAGCCATTCTGATCACTTGTTCTTTCCGGCTCAGATTTACAGAGGTATCCATCTGGTCCTAACTTGCTATCTTCGTATGATTAAAAAATGCAATTCTTAACAGTCAAAGAATTCTTCTACAAACTTAACACTATCGGTTTCATCCTCCTACTGGTGCCGTTGGTTGTGTTTACTTTTTTGTACTTCCTCGGCATCTCTTCCCCTGCGACCTTCACTGATGATCAGTCGGTTTTTATTGCGGCTGCGCTGGTGATCATCGCAGGGCTGGTCGACCTAACAGTTGTTCATTGGGTCGCGGAGATGAAGCTCAAAAGGCACCTTAAAAGGCCTGAATTGACCGGAAGGATGGAAGGCTATGCGGCATCAACCATTCTCAAAATGGTTGCCTATTGCTCATGGTCCCTTATGGCGGCCGTAGCATTCTTCTTTACAGGTCACGTGATGTTCACGGCATCGTTTCTGATAATGATGATTTTTGTCAGTTTCACCTGGCCGACACCTGCCCGCTTATGCAGAACACTTGAACTGCAAGGCAGTGAGAAGGAAATGGTGCTGAAGCACCTGGATACGCCGAAATAGAATTGGCTGTAAAGAAATCGTTCCGGAATCACCTGTCGCGGCGATCCGGAACGCTTTGAATGTGTGTGACCTTACAGGGTTACGCCGAAACTGAATGCATTCAGCTTGGGTCCCTTCCCATCGGTGAATAATTCGTTCATGTCGTACTGAAAGAATACGTCTGCATCACGAAACCCGAGCTGAAGTCGCAGACCATAGCGGATGTTGTTGAGATAGAAGTTATCATGATTGTGGTAGCGGTTCTTCTCTCCGTTTTCCACGATGGTTTGCTTTGAATAGCTGTCAATACGGTAACCAGCATATGGTCCGACGCCGAAACGGAAACCCCTGTTGCGCCCGCCGTCAAAAATGGAAGGCTTATGACCATTGCTGCCGAAGTCAATGAGCGGTACGAGGAAGGCATTGATGTAGGCGGCTGTGAGTTTGCTCTTCCGAAAATCCAGATCGCGTGTGTCTTCGGTATAGATGACACCGTTGTCGTCTTTGGACATGACGGTCCGTTCATTCTCGTACTTGAAGTTGTACCAGCTCACACCGCCCCCCCATTCCAGGAAGAACTTATTCGCCATTCGACTGCGCCAGACCGAGTTGATTCCCACATACCAGGAACCCCATGGCTTCACCGTATAGAGCGCGTTGCCATCCGTGAACTTGCCGCCGGTGAGGTAGTTATTGGTACCCAGGTCGAAATTGATGGTGTGATGGGTGCGGCTGTGGTGATAATGGCGGTGTTTGTCGCGATCATCATCTTCGTCGTCACGGTCGCGGTCCCAGTTCTCCACTGTGCTGGTGGGTTGCGTGGTGGCCGTACTGTCTTTACGGTATGATTCATTGCTCTTGGCAAGGGGAGTGGTATCCCGCTTTTCAAGTTTGGAAATCATGTCATCCACCAAAGCCTGGAAGTTGTAATGCTTGAGTGTCTCCAGATCCTTTTTGTCGCGGATCAGGATCGTGACGTGGCTGCCATCGCCCACCTTGATGACTACGGAGTCACCCTTTTGTGCAAAGGAAGAAGTGGTGACCAGGGTAAGAAGTGCGATAAAGGATATATATAACTTTCTCATAATGTCATTCGTTGTTTTTGGAATTTGATTTCTTTCTGTGATCCAATGCAAAAAATTCCAGTTTAGCTTCTTTGAGGTCTCCAATTACAGACTCTCCGTTCTTCACGTTCCTGGCAAAGTCCATCACTTTATTCAGCGATGACTCCTTCCTGACCTCTTCCGGAACGCTGTGTTCCGCCGTTACGACAGGGTCCAGGGTATAGACCAGCACCATGGATTTCTCAGAGGATGATGGTACAGGATCAGAGACGGGTTCACTTTCTGAAATCGCAATCTCCTCTTCCGGCAAGGTTGTGACGATCACTTCATCCAATGCTTCTGCTTCCGAAGGTGAAGCCGGTTGTGGCGTTTTCTTTTCTATGGCTTTCGCGAACTTCTTTTCCTCTTTCTTCTTCAGTGTTGGCGACGCCTTGCTGGTCTGAGGTACTTGCCTGGTGGCCAGCGGTTGCTGATCAGAAGCAGAACTGGTTTTAGCAATCTCATTTGGAGTGCGCGTCCACCAAATGGTTGTTGCAACCGAAGCGCCGATGACAAGTACAGCTGCCCAGCGATACCACAAGGTTGACTTCTTCCGCGTCATTGCTGATGTCACCCTGTCCCAGGCTTGCATGCCAGGCGGGATGCTGTGTTCTTGCAGTTTCTCCCGAAACAACTGGTCCATTGCGTTCATTGTTCTTTCCTTTTAAGCGTTACCTCTCTTTCCAATTCCTCCAACCTGGCCTGCAGGCATGCGCGGGCTCTGCTGAGTTGGGACTTTGAAGTGTTCTCGGTTATTCCCAATTGTTCAGCAATCTCCTTATGAGAGTAGCCATCGATGGCGTAAAGGTTGAAGACCATGCGGTACCCGACCGGCAGATCCGCAACCAGCTTGAGGAGATCCTCTGCCTCGAGCGGCTGTGTGAGCGTAGAAGTGTCCGGTTCACCGTTCGCGTGTTCAATGTCCATCTCCAGGTACAGACTCTTGTTTCTCCTGAGGTAGGACAAAGCTTCATTCACCACTATTCTGCGCACCCAGCCTTCAAAACTGCCTTCGCCTTTGAACTGATGAATGCGGTCAAATATTTTGGTGAATGATGTCACCAGCACATCCTCCGCCTCCATGCGATCCTTTACATACCGGCAGCACAAGGCGTACATCTTGCCGGCCATGGTCCGGTAGACGGCCTCCTGGGCTGCACGGTTCTGCTTTTTGCAGGCGTCGATTAGTTCGGATTCGCGCGCGCGGTAAATCTGGAACTGCATTTCAGCAATAAGATGCAGGTTGCCCCTGCAGGGTTGCTTTGGATAATAAAAAACTCCTGAAAAGGCCTAGTAGGCGGCTTCGTAGTCGATCGTAATGGTCTTCCAGGCGTACTGACCCGGTTTAACGATGACTGGATTGATATTGTTTTTCTCGTCAAAGAGGTTGGCGTACAGCCCGTTGCGCTCCTTGGTGAATACGGAATAGGCCCCTGGCATCAGTTTGACCTTGAAGCTGCCGTCCGGCTTGGACCATGTGGAGGCAACCAGTTTGGTCTTGATGTCGCGGAAAAAAGGACCAACCTGCGTGGCGTCTTTAAAGGAAGTAACCTCGTAGATAAGGATCTCGCGCACTGCGCCCTGGTTGGGCGAAAGGATGGACTCAGAGCCTGGCATCTGATTGCCGGAAACCCAAAATACCTGCCCGTGGATACCTTGCTTTTGTGCGGTGGCGCCAAACGCGCAAAATACCGCCATGATGACAAGGAGTAACTTCATAGGGCCGTCGGTGCTGAAGTTAAGTTACACAAATTGACAGCCCCGCGTCTCATGCCTTGATAAAGATTTTTCTGTTGTACATCCAGCGCAGGATGAAATAGAATATCAGGACCAGAGTTAAAGCAAACAGAAGCGAAGCTAGCTTCGGGTGAAGCCAACTGGCATACACATGTTGGTATAAATAATTCCATAGTGAAGTGCCTTCTTCTGTTCCGTCGCTCACGCGAATGCGAGTCAGCGTTTTGGCAACGATCCCCGATGCGACAAACACAAAAATGGCATTCATGCCGAAATAAACGAAGGGTTTTATCAACGAATCGCGGCCATGGATGTCGAAGACCCAATGACTCGCAGCGAGAAATTGCATCGCCAGTCCCCCAGTGTACAGTACATAGCTGCTCGTCCAAAGGGATTTATTGATCGGAAAGGCCATATCCCATGCGAGACCTGACACGGTAAGACATCCACCGATAAAAAAAAGAGCGCTCACGCGTTCTGAGGGATTTTTGACGGCATCAAAAAGATGACCGGTCAGTACACCTATCAAACCTGTGGCGATGGCGGGCACCGTACTCAGGATTCCCTCAGGATCCCACGTCTTCGACTGCGACCACATGTGGCCTTCCAGGAAGAGCCTGTCGAACCACGCAGCGAAATTGGTGGAGGGTTCAAGGTTGGCAGGCGTACCATCCGGAATGGGAACGAGGGTCATCACTATATAATAAAGTAGCAGGAGAATGCCAGCAATGCGAATCTGTGCCAACCACCCTGTGGTGAGGTACAATACAGAACAGGCAAAGAAGACCACGCTGATCCGTTGAAGCACTCCTGGAATCCTCAAATGCGACAACCGCTCTGCATCGAACATGCCTGACAGAGGTATAGTGAACCAGGCAAGCAGTATGCCGAGTAGAAAAATAGTAAGCGTCCGCTTGACCAGCTTGCGTATCACCTTTGGGGTGAGCCCCTGGGACCGCTTGCTGCGATAGGCAAAATGAATGGAGACACCAACGATGAACAGGAAGAATGGGAAGATCAGGTCGGTTGGCGTACAGCCGTTCCAGTGGGCGTGAAGCAAAGGAGCATACACGCTGTCCCACGACCCGGGATTATTAACCGTAATCATGGCGGCAACCGTTATCCCCCTGAAGAAATCGAGGGAAGGCAGCCTTTCATTTTCCATCTCTTAAATGTAATGCAGAACGGCCCTCTCTGCAAGGGTGTAGGTGATTATGGGAAGGTCACTTCAACAATGCGTGGCACTGTCGTGCGATCTCTACTTCTTCATTGGTGGGTACCACGAGAATTTTCACCTGCGCATTGTCGGGGTTGATCTCAAAGATGCCTTTGCCTCCTGCATTGTTCTTAGCTGCGTCAAGCCGAATGCCAAGAGATTCCAGGTTGCGGGTTGAGAGTTCCCTGGTGAGGGCATCGTTTTCCCCAACGCCTGCCGTGAAGACCAGCGCATCCACACCATTCAGCACCGCCATATAAGCGCCAATGTATTTTCTGATGTGGTAGGCATACATGTCATAAGCGAGGGCCGCCATCTTGTCGCCGCGCTCCCGGGCTGCCTTCACGTCGCGCATGTCACTGAATCCGGTCAACCCGAGCATGCCGCTCTTCTTGTTCAGGATCGTGTTGACATCGTCGAGGCTGTAACCTAATTGTTTAACCAGGTGGAATATCACCGATTGATCAATATCGCCGGTGCGCGTGCCCATGATCAGGCCATTCATGGGTCCCAGCCCCATGGTGGTATCGATGCACTTCCCATCTTGTACAGCAGCCATACTGCAACCGTTCCCCAAATGGACGGTGATGATTCTTGCTTTTGGATTCTTCAGGTATTCAGTAGCCCGTTCGGACACATACTTATGACTCGTGCCATGAAAGCCGTAAGCCCTGATCTGGTGCTTGTCATAGAACTCGTTGGGGATGGCCATTCTATAAGCCACTGGTGGCATTGTCTGATGGAAGGCTGTATCAAAGACTGCAACCTGTTTCGCATGCTGAAAGATCTTTTCGGCCACTTCAATCCCCAGGAAGTTCGGTGGATTGTGCAATGGCGCCAGGGGAAAGAGATTTCGGATCTTTTCTTTCACTTCTTCGGTGATCACCATCGTTTCGGAGAAACTCTCGCCGCCATGAACTACACGGTGCCCGACCACTTCAATTTCTTCAGGGTCGCGGATGACACCCACCACAGGATCAGTCAGCAACCTGGCTACTTCCCGCAGCCCGGCAGCATGATCGTGGATGGGGATCATATGCTTTTGTTTATCGGACCTGTCGCTCCTGGAAAAGGAGTACGTAACGGAGGCGCCCTCCTGGCCGATGCGGTCTACGATGCCCGAGCAGATGACTTGCGCCGAAGGCATGTCAAAAAGCTGATACTTGATGGAACTGCTTCCCGAGTTGATCACGAAAACTTTCATGCGCTACTTATTGGATTGTGCCTGGATCGCGGTGATGACAACAGTGTTAAATACATCATCGACCGTGCAACCCCTGCTCAGGTCATTGACTGGTTTGTTTAATCCTTGAAGCATGGGGCCGATGGCGAGGGCTCCTGTTTCGCGTTGGACGGCTTTGTAGGTATTGTTGCCGGTATTCAGATCAGGGAAGACCAGTACGCTCGCCTGTCCTGCCACTTCCGACTTGGGCATTTTCTTCTTCGCCACGTCCGGGTCAACGGCAGCGTCATATTGGATCGGTCCCTCCACTTTGAGGTCAGGCCTTCGCTCATGAACCAGTTCAACAGCTTTCCTTACACGGTCTACGTCTTCTCCCTCACCCGAAGTTCCGGAAGAGTAGGAGAGCATGGCCACCTTGGGATCAATGCCGAACATTTTGGCGGTCTCGGCTGAAGAGATGGCGATATCGGCCAACTGTTCTGATGTAGGATTCGGAATAACGGCGCAATCGCCAAACACGGAAACCCTGTTGGGCAGGCACATGAAGAAGACTGATGATACCGTTGAGACGCCTGGTTTCGTTTTTACAAACTGGAGGGCGGGGCGAATAGTATGCTGGGTGGTGTGTCCCGCTCCTGATACCATACCGTCGGCTTCACCTTTATACACCATCATGGTGCCGAAATAGGAAACATCCAGCATGAGGTCACGTGCCATTTCGAGGGAAAGGTTTTTGCCCTTGCGCAGTTCCATCAATGTTTTGACGTAATCTTCGTACCGTTCGGAAGATCCGGGGTTGATGATTTTGACTTTGGTTTCGTCCAGTGAAAGATTCAACCTCTTGAAAGATTGGAGCACGGCATCCCGGTTACCGAGGATGGTAACGTCAACCACATTCTGACGCACCAGCATATCGGCTGCTTGCAGTATCCTGTCATCATCTCCTTCAGGCAACACAATGTGCTTCTTCTGTTCCTTGGCCCGCTTCACAATCTGGTACTGGAACATCCTCGGGGTAATGTTCTTGGACCTGAAGGTGACGATTTTACGCTCGAGCGTATTGACATCCACATGTTTGTCAAACAGGCTGATGGCCAATTGGATCTTGTCTTTGTCGTGTGCGGTGATGCGGGTGGGCGCGTTGGCCACCCGTGTAACCGTCTTAAATGTCCCGCTGTTCACGGCGATGATCGGGACAACAGAATCCAGACCTTCAATCAGTTTCATGATCGTTGGCTCGGGAATCAGGCCCCCGGTGAGGATGAGCGCTGATACTTTTGGATAATTCTTTGACAGGTTGGCCTGAAGCGCGCCGAGGATGATGTCTCCTCGGTCACCCGGAGTGACAATCAATGTATTTTTCTGAATGCGCGTCAGTGCATTGTGAAGCTGCATGGCGCCCACGATGCTGTGCTCTACGCGGTTGGACATCTGTTTTTCACCAAACAGGATTTTGCCGCCGACCGATTCGAATATTTCCTTGACGCTGGGGCTGGCAAGGTCGCGGTTGGTCGGTATGGATGTTACAATGGGACCTTTAGGCAACTGGGCCGTCAGTTGGGCGCGTATCTCTTCCTCTTTCTCAGGATCAATCTTGTTGGCGATGACCGTAAGCACCTGCACGCCCTCGTCCTGGAAGCTTTTGGTTGTGGCAACAGCCGTGTCTGTAATTTCTTGTACAGTTTTGCCTTCGCCTTTCACAATGATGGCCGCCGGGATGCCCAGGTTCTTGGCAAACGAAATATTCCCGTCGTACTCCATATTCATTCCTGTTCCCAGGAAATCGGTACCCTCCACAACTACGAAGTCATGCTGTTCCTGAAGCTTCTTGAATTTGGCGATTATGGAATCCAGGACGAACGACTCGCGGCCGGCACTGTAATATTTCACCACATCTCCGCGGGTGAAGACATACATCTCCTCATAGGCCTCGTGAAGGTTGAAGTGCGATGCGATGGTGGTGAGATGCCCGTCTTTTTCAGGACCGGAGCCGGTGACAATGGGTTTAAAATAGGCGATCTTGGCTGTCTTCTCAGCCAGCAAATTCATCAGACCCAGGGCAATAACACTCTTGCCGGAATAGGGTTCTGTAGTGGTGAGGTAAATGGCGTTTGTCATACTTCTGCGCTTTCAGGTTTAGTGATCCTCCGCATGCGATTGCGAAGATCACCCATTTGTCTATTGAAGCGCAAGTTGACATGATCAATACATTGTATAAATGACATTGATCATGGTTGACGATGATTTCACTTTTAGTTTCTCGTTTCTGGTTTCTCGTTTCTGGTTGAACGCGAAACTAGAAACCAGGAACAAGGAACCCGAAGCATGAAACTATCTCTTCACCACTTCCGGGCTGCCATGATAGGTAACATTGCTGGCAACGCCTTTGTTGATCTCCAGTTTTTCCGTCACGTTCACCTTTGCTGAGGAGGCGCCATGAGCTTCTACAATGCAATGGTCCACCTCGTATCCATAGGCACGTAAACCGGATGCTCCAAGAATTTCAGCATCCATAAAATGACCTTTGCCTGCCAGGTCCAGCATGGAGGCGCCGGTGATTTTCAGGTTGAGGGAGCCGGCATTGAAGTCGCCGGTGCCCGTCATAGCGCCCATGATCTGGATGTCCATGTCTTCTTCATCAAAACCCCTGATACGGAGTTTGCCGGCGCCAGTGGCATCCAGTTCGCGCAGGCTGGGCATGGTGATGAATATCTTCACGTCTTTGTTCACCAGAAAATCCTTGTTCCAGAAATTCTTCCTCCTGTCTTTATATTCAATAACGAGGGTTTCACCTGAAACGTAGATGTCATATTTGTTTTTCTCTTCGACCGGTCCTTTGATATCCACTGCGAACTCATCACCTTTTTCGATGCGGAGGTCTACGATTCCTTTCAGGTCGACTGAATTGAAATCGCGGAGGCCGAACTGATCCCTCGGGTTGGAGTTGTCAAGATCTTCAGGCTTGCAGGAAACGCACTCAAGTCCCACTGAGGTCATCTTCCAGGTCTGTGTTTCTTCGTTCAAACTGAAGTCATCAGTCATTCTGCGGTAGATCACATTCGTGTCGATGATCCGCCAAAGACTGGCATCGATCACAACCGGCCTCTGGAAAGGAATATAGACGTCAACATCCAGACGTTGAGCCCTGAATTTGGCATTGCTGTCAAAGGTGATATTGGAATCGAACGTGATGACGCTGTCCTTTTGCTCCACCTGGTAAGTCACCATCTTCGCATTCTCAGCTGCGATCTTCCGCGTGGGTCCTTGCGACTGAAAACGTTCGACTACTTTGATGTCTTTTCCTTCGTAACCACGTAAGTAGACGGTTGTAACATTATAGTCATCGAGACCGGTCTCGCGGATGTTGAGTAACGGTATATGCTGATCAAGTGGCAATATTTTTTCGGTTTTATATTCACCCTCTTCCTTGAATCCAAGTATCAGTTGTGGAAGGCTGAAGCTTACAACAGCCACGCTCACAAAGAAGATCACAAACAGGCTCCAGCCCGCTGTGGCGTTGAAGACAACACGCTTGGCCACAATCGAGCTTCCCAGCAACAGCATGAACAGTGAAGGTATAAGTGCTACAAGGAAGGTGAATACGACCATCCATGTGGGGAAACTGTTCCGTAGTGTATTAAGCGGAAATCCGGGTGCTGCCACATAGAAATCCGAGAACATGTGCCAGTCAGGGGCATGGAATAATCCGATGAGGATGCCGAAGCTAAAAAGTACGGCAAAAATGAGCATGATCCCCGTAAAGGTGATCACCAGACCTATGGCTACGCGCAATACTTCCACGAACATGGTGAGCAATGGACTCAATGCTCTCAATACGGTGCCCAGGGCGCGGAAAGGGAAGAGGATGATCTTGGTGAGTGTACTTTCTTCCTGAGAAGTGCTTTCGGTCTTGCCCTTCTTTACAGTGGATTCAATGTTTGATAAGGTGACAGGTTCACCCTGCATTTCCATTTTCTCGGTGAGCGTCTTTGCTTCCGGCAAAGCGATCCAAAGGATCACATAGAGAACAAGGCCCACACCCCCGAAGATGGTTCCGATCACGAAGAGGAAGCGCACCAGGGCAACATCACCATTGAAGAAAGCGGCGACCCCGGCTGCTACACCACCCAGGACGCGCCGGTCCGGATCACGGTACATCTTTTTTACTGAAGGCTGCTCTTCGAGCATCTCTTCAGGCAGTACGATCCACAATATGATGTAGACTAGCAGGAACACGCCGGTTCCCAGTACAAGGAGGGCCATGATCAACCGCGGCCATACAGGGTCAACATTGAAGTAGTTGGCAAATCCAGCGCATACACCACCAAGAATCTTATGGCTTTTGTCCCTGACCAGCCTGCGTTGCGATGAACCCGTCGAAGACGGCCGGGGTGGCACATTGGGTTGCTGCTGCGACTGCGAACTCGTTGAAGAGGCCTCTGTCTCCTCGGCTGCCTTGAAGTCATTGACACTACCCATTGTGGCAATAAGGGCATTCACATCTTCGGCAGTAATCACCTGCTTGCCTTCATTGAGGCGGGACAGGAATATCTCGGCGATCCTTCCCTCAATGTCAGACAGGATCTCACTGCTGTCATCGAACGAACCAAAATACCGATTGACCGAATCGAGGTACTTCCTCAGTGTCTCATATCCGTCTTCCTCGATGTGGAAAATGATGCCGCTGATGTTGATACTGATATTCTTTTTCATACCTGAAATGAATAGGAGGGTCGGGGGTTAAATTATGGATTTTGATTTCTGCGTGATCTTGTCTGTGGAGTGGACCAATTCGTCCCACGTTTCAGTGAGGCCCTTCAGGAACTCCGCTCCATGATCCGTAAGCTTATAATACTTCCTTGGCGGTCCGGATTTGGACTCGACCCATTTGTATTCTACCAGGCCTGCATTTTTCAGACGGGTCAGAAGCGGATACAGGGTACCCTCCACCACAATCATCCGGGCCGAGGTGAGTTCATCGAGCATGTCTGATGCATACACTTCACCCCTTGAAATGATGTGGAGAATGCAGTACTCAAGGATACCTTTCCTCATCTGAACCTGTGTGTTTTCGAGATTCATACTTCCACATTTAAATAACGTCTACAGGCTTGTATACGAGAAAGTACTATGTATGGCCAAGTACTATCTAATAATTTTCAATAAATCTTCAGAATGCCATTTTTTGAGGCTTTTCTCAGGTTTTTACAGCCCTGACTAGGTATTTAATGGTAGTTTTACAGGATTTTGCAGGTCTGGAATTACCATCCTGAAGTCTGCAGGATGTACCAGTTATCGGCAGCTATTTGCATGAGTCGGAAGATCGAAAAGTACTGTGCGGCCTTCATTTTGGTCTTTCTGGCCTCTTCTCCCGTCCTGTATGCCCAGTATTCCAATGATTGGATCAGCTTTGGTCAACCTTATTATAAGATTCCGGTAGCCAAGAGTGGCATTTACCGCCTGACCTATAATGATCTTCAGGCAGCAGGAGTTCCGCTTTCATCCATCGACCCCAGGCGCATCAACCTTTTTCACCGGGGCGTGGAACAGGCCATCTTTATACAGGGGGAAAGCGATGCTTTCTTCGATCCGACCGATTATCTGGAATTCTATGGGGTAAGAAATGACGGAACGCTCGACGTGGACCTTTACAAATCCCCAAACCTCCAACCTCATTCTTATTATAACCTTTACTCTGATACGACCGCCTACTTTCTTACATGGAATCCACTTCCGGTCCAGGGTCGGCGGATGAGTAATTACACCGAAACGCAGGGGAACCTGTTAAAGGAGGTAAGCCAGGCTTGTGAACAGCTTGTCATCAACAAAACGGAATACTCAGGAGGTTATACCGAATTGGGCGAGATCCAGGATTCAGCATTTGACGAAGGGGAAGGCTGGACTGGCGCCACCATTTGTACGAACTTGCTCAGTTGCACCGGCCAATTGGACTACTCGATTACAGGGTTGACAAATGGCGTGACCTCAGCCGGAACCCCTACATTGGAAGTTCTGCTTGTCGGCCGCGAAGCAGTGCCGCATCAGGCGGAAATATCCGCAGGAGCTGGTACAGCGTCGTTGCGCATAATTGCGAATTCAAGTTTCGTCAATTATCAGACTGCTAAAATCAAGGTTCCAATCAACTGGACCGATGTTGCTGCGGACGGTTCTATGACGGTCAGGGTAAGAATTGTCCCATCTGGCTCGAAGGATTTGCTGAGTATAAGCTATATCCGCGTAACCTTCCCGCAAGACTTCAATATGTCCTCTGCTTCTGAAAAGTATATGACGCTGAGTACCAACATCGCAAATAAATCCTACATCGAGATCCAAAACCCTCCCGCTGGTGTCAGGCTTTGGGACATTACCGACCCCGATGCCCCTTCTGTTTACGGAACCTACAGTGCATCCGGTGGCGTTGGCGCTGTGATATTGAATACCTCTACACCAAGAAAACTCTATGCAGGAAGCAGTGTCCTGACACCTTCAATCAAGCCTGTGAAATTCCGGTCCATCTCACCGTCGCTTCATAATTATATCATCATATCACACCGGTCTCTGATGAAGCCTGCCCTGGGGTATGCCGATCCTGTGCAGGCTTATGCGGCCTATCGCGCGTCGAAAGGAGGAGGTGGATATGACACGCTGACCATTGCCATGAATCAGCTTTACGATCAATTCAACTACGGAGAGACTTCTCCGCGAGCGATCTTCCAGTTCATGAAATTCATGGTGAACGGAGGCAACCCGAAATATCTGTTTCTGATCGGAAAAGGATTGGACGTGTCATTGGGATTCTACCGGAATTCCTCGTTGGCTCCGAATGACTTTCGCGACCTGGTACCAACGGCCGGTACACCTGGCTCAGACATGATCTATACCGCCGGGCTAAAAGGCACACGCTACGAGCCAGCCGTGGCGACCGGGAGGCTTACCGCAAGCACTCCGGCGCAGGTAGCCGCTTACCTCAATAAGGTGAAAGAGACGGATGCAGTTCCGTTCACAGAGCTGTGGCGAAAGGATCTGCTTCATCTCAGCGGAGGTATAAAGGCCGGTGAGCCGGAAAAATTCAGAGGCTATGTCGATGGCTACAAGACGATAGCAGAAGGATTCTATTTGGGTGCGCAAGTGCAAACCGTCTCGAAACAAAGCCTCAATGTTGAATTAATCAATGTCAAGGACCAGGTAAACAAAGGACTTAACCTCATTACTTTCTTCGGACACTCCGGACCTGGTACGATTGATATTGACATTGGCTATGTCAGTGACCCAACTCTTGGGTACAACAATGTGGGAAAATATCCCGCCTTCCTTATCAACGGATGCAATGCCGGAAGGTTTTTCGACAACCGCGTCAACTTTGGAGAAGATTGGATGCTGACAGCCTCAAAGGGCGCCAAGGGTTTTATTGCCCACAGTTCATTCGGCTTTGATGAGTACCTGAATCTTTATTCCAATCTTTTTTATCAGGTGGCGTTCACAGACTCATCATTCCTGAGAAAGGGTGTTGGAGATGTTCAAAAGGAGACTGGCCGAAGGTATCAGGATGCAACGGGTGCCGGTCTGATCGTGGTCACACAAATTCAGCAAATGGTTTTGCTGGGTGACCCGGCGGTGGCCTTGTTCCCTGCGCCTGCTGCCGACTATCAGATCGGCAACGGATCCCTTTCGATCACTTCAGTGGATGACAAACCTGTTACAGCTCAGTCTCCTGCATTTGCTCTGAATTTTACAGTGAGTAATCCGGGAAGAGCAATGCCCGTAAGTGTGAAGGTGAGAGTGGTGAGAACATTATCAGATAATTCCACCGTTACCTATGACTCGGTCTATTCGCCGATCTACTATCAGGGCAGTCTCCAGATGATCATCCACAAGGGAAGAACTGGCAATGAGGCTGGCAACAACAATTTCACGGTCACGGTCAACAGCGATCAAGCTATCCCGGAGATCTCTTACGCCAACAATTCGGCATCGCTCAATTACTTCGTTCCGCTCAATGGAACAAAGCATATCTATCCCGTTCCTTATTCAATAGTTAACAAAGCCAACATCTCGCCCTCTTTTCAAAATACAGATTTGTTGGGGGCAAGCCGGGGATACCTTGTGGAAGTGGATACTGCCGCCACTTTTGACAGCCCATACCTGATGCGAAAAACCGTGATAGGCCCGGTCTATGCTTCTACATCGATTCAACTCCTCACCACGGACTCACTGGTTTACTATTGGCGAACGAAGTTTGAAAAACCTGCTGCCACAGAAAGCAGTCAGTGGACAACCTCTTCATTTACATACATCCAAAATGGAAATGAGGGATGGGCACAAATGAAATTCCCGCAGTTAAAAGAAGATGTGCTGACAGGACTGCAGGCTGACTCCATAATGCGGAAGCTGGTGTTTGCTTCCACAAAATCCACAGTGGAAGTGCTGACCTATGGCAGTGCCAATCCGGCGCCTTATACGCAGGTATCATTGAAGATCAACGGCGATGAACAGAATATCACATCCCAGGGTCAACCTTGCAGGAATAACACACTAAACTTGATCGCGTTTGACCGATCTTCTTCAGCACCGTATGCAGGACTCACCTTCAGCTTCTTTGACCCAAGAGATTGTGGCAGAGCGCCACAGATGATCAACAGCTTCACGACCCCCGAGCTCGATGCGGGAAATAACCTGGATATCACGGCATGGGTGGCGAATATCAAACCGTCCGACTCTGTCGTCCTCTTCTCGATTGGTGATGCGGGCTATGCTACATGGTCAGCAAATGTCCTGACCCAGCTTTCGCTTCTGGGTGTTGGAACCAATCAGTTGAGTACACTACAGCCCGGAGAACCATTCGTGATTTTCGGAAAAAAAGGAGGACCTGTAGGCACTGCAAAAGTATACCGTCCTTCATCCGCACCGGTCAACGCGCAACAGGTACATGTAAGCAAGACTGTGACGGGAAGATTTTCATCCGGTAACTTGACCTCGGTTCTCATTGGCCCCGCTGCGAACTGGTCACAGTTTTCATTTTTAATCCGGGGGATAGGTCCCAATGATGTATATGGAGTAGATGTAATTGGTGCAGACCTAAAGGGAAATGAAAGTGTGCTAAAAACAGGGCTTACGGCAGGCCAGACGTTGACGGATGTTCCAGCCGGCAACTATCCTTACCTGAAGCTGCGATTGAATACAGCCGACGACATTGACCAGAACCCGGTGCAGTTGAAGAGGTGGATTGTTTTGTACACGCCCGTCGCAGAAGGCACGCTTCTATATAATGGTGCCAGGGAGCCTGCGACCTTGCAAGAGGGACAGACCTGGGAAGCTGTGTACGGATTTGTCAACATATCAACGCGCACGTTTTCAGATTCACTTACAGTTCAGCAGACAATTTATAATGCCAGTCAACGACGGAATGGACGGTGGCAATGGAAGATCAAGGCACCAATGCCTGGCGACACCACCTGGATCAAGGCGTCCCTGCTCACAAGGGGATGGTCAGGTACTAACGACGTTACTCTTGAAGTGAACCCGCGAATACTGCCGGAACAGTACTTTGACAACAACGCCATTACACTCTTTAGCTATCTGAATGTCCAGGCTGACCGCACGCCGCCACTCCTCGATGTGACGGTGGACGGCCGGCGCATCATCAATGGTGATGGGGTAGGGCCGACACCTTTGATCCTCGCCCGCATCATCGATCAAAATCACTTCATGCCAAAGGTGGATACAGTTGGTATCAACCTATTTGTTGGAGTTGGCTGCAAGCCTGACTCATGCAACTTCCGCCGCATCACGTTCAAAGACCCGGCATTAAGGTGGTCCCCTGCCACTTCGACGAGTGATTTCACGCTTCAATATCGCCCTACCTGGTCGCCCGGAACTTATACTCTTAGGGTGGAGGCTGTGGATGGAAGTGGCAATTCCTCAGGGAGCGTACCTTATGAAGTAACCATGGTCGTAAGTAAGGACGCTGCATTCACGGTGAGAAACGTTTACCCCAACCCGGCAAGCGACGGCTTCCATCTGGATTTGTTCATCGCCGGCATGGACGACCTGCAGGACTTCAGGCTTGACGTGTATTCGTCTACCGGCAGCCTTGTTCGACGTATCGGCAGCGAGATGCTCATGTCGCTTCATGCCGGCACCAACATCCTGTGGCTTCCTGCGGTAGATGCGCAAGACAATCCATTGCCAGTCGGCATTTACCTTTTCAGGATGAGCGGATTTCTTGGAGTAAGGGAGTTTGTGAATACCGGAAGACTGGTAGTGGTCAGGTAATATGTGAATTATGATTAGGCGATTTGATCCGTTAGCCGGGATATATATGAACAGACTATTCATCTGTATTGCAGTTTGTTTTGCGGCGCTGAGTATTTCTTCCGGGCAATCAAAGCAAGAAAAGCAACTGACGAAAGTCCTGGATGATTTGCTGTCAGCCCAATTCAAGCCAGGTGCTCCAGGGTGTGCAGTCCTGATTGCAAAGAAAGGGGAGGTGGTTTACCAAAAGGGTTTTGGGTATGCCGACCTGGAACTAAATGTTCCTGTAAGACCTGAAATGATTTTCAGGATTGGCTCTGTAACAAAGCAATTTACTGCAGTAGCCATTCTGCAACTTGTTGAGCAAGGTAAAATATCGGTGAAGGACAGTATTCAGAAATTCATTCCGGACTTTCCTTCAAAGGGACAAACGATAACAATTGAAAATCTATTAACACATACCTCCGGAATTACAGAATATACCCAACTGAATATTCCTGATCCATTTATAAGAAGGAAGGATCTGACGCCTGATGAAATTATCAGATATTTTAAGGACTTACCCCTTGAATTTCGGCCCGGTTCAAAATTCAAGTACAGTAACACCGGTTATTTTCTCCTTGGTGTAGTCATTGAGCGTGTCACAAAGAAAAGTTACAAGGACTACATGCAGCAAAATATCATAATACCGCTGGGGTTGACTCACACGTATTATGATGATGCGAGCCAGGTTATTCCGAATCGTGCTAAAGGCTATAAAATGGGCGGCAACACCTTTGAGAATGCGGAGTACGAAAGTGCCACGATTTCATTCGCAGCGGGAGCATTAATTTCCAACAACGCTGACTTATATAAATGGAACCGAGCACTACATAGTCATTCAGTTGTCAGAAAGGAGACACTTGAGACGGCGCTGACCCCGTTTAAATTGACCGATGGAACAGAGTCTCCTTACGGCTTTGGCTGGTTCATAATAGATATGGATGGGAGTCAATCCGTGCAACACGGAGGGAGCATCAACGGATTTAAAAGCAATGAGATTTACTTTCCGGCAGAAGATGTCTTTGTCTCCACGCTCTTTAATTGTGAATGTGCTCCTATGGATGAGGTATCTGAACAGCTGGCTTTCCTGGCGCTTGGTAAGGTGCCACCTGGTAAGAAGGGTATTGAAGTTGAGGAATCAATCATGAACAGCTATGCAGGAAAATATGTCTTCCCTGGAGATCCGAATAGGCCGATAATAGTCTCAAAGGAAAATGGTCAGCTTTATGCCGGTGTTCCGGGTGAGTGGAAGGCTCCATTAATCGCCTTGTCAAAAACGAAATTTGACATCAAGGACATAAGGCCGCCAGGAACGATAGACTTCATCGCCGACCCAAGCGGAAAAATCGTCAGATTAATTACTACACAGTCCGGTAAGCAATACGAAGGAACCAAGACAGAATAGTTCCGCTGCACGAAACCCCTGGCTCAGAACCAGGAATCATTTCGTTTAACGCGCCGGTATGGCCCGGATAATCTCCCCTACAAACCCATTGGCCATCTTTTCTGTAAGTTCTTTGTTCTTAGGATTCCCATTCTCATCATAATTCTCATGCACATTGGCCACATGAAAACGCGCAGGCACCGTAAGTGCTCCTATCTTCCACAACGAAAACTGAAGCGAGGTTACCACTTGCGTTCCACCAAACGGTCCGTCTGATACGGCAGCGATGCCAATTGGCTTTCTTCGCCATTCGCTGTAAAGAAGGTCAACGACATTCTTCAGACTGGCTGGATAACCACCGTTGTATTCCGGTGTTACAATGATAATGGCATCGGCAGATTTGACTCTTCCTGCAAAGTCAAGCACATTCGCCGGTGGATTCTTCTGGTATTGCAACCGTTCCTCAAACAATGGAAAGCGGTACACGGCAAGGTCAAGAATTTCAGAAGAAGCCTGTTGGTGTTCTTCCAGGAACTTTTTGAAGAACAGGGCGACGCGATGGCTTTGGCGGTTGACCCTGATGCTGGAGGAGATGATTGCAATATGTGGCATGCGGTAAATTTGTTCGGATGCGTTATTTCAAGATCTTGACCCTCGTGGCCCCTTTTATCTTTATTCTGGGTTTGAGAATGGCTTTGGTGATTAAGCCGGCTGCTATCAGGGAACCACTGAAGACAGCGTCTTCCTTGGTGAGTTCTCCTTCATTGATCAGATTCAGCAGCATATAACCACCGCCGACAAGAAAACATAGTTTGGACCATTTGAATTTCATGAAGTACCAATCCTTGGTCTTGCCATCCACCCACATGTAAGTGATTTCTCTTGGACTGATCTTGTAGTTCCTGAATACGATGAGGGTGTCCTCAAATCCCATAATTTGATCGGTCAAAGCGTATGGGTGCGTCTTGATATTAAAGGTGATAATCTCACCTGTTTCATAGGTTACACCATGCTTTCCCGGCTTTTGAAAGATCAGGCCTTTCTGTGCGCGCGCTGAAATACCTACACCCAGCAGGATCATCACAATGCAATACAGCTTCAGAAGGCTTAATCCTTTTGGGACCATAATGCCGTTGAGGATTTTTGAGTTATCTTTGCGCCTCATTTTATTAAAAAGCCGGATTTGCGCAGTTTATGGATGTCAGTAAGATCAGAAATATAGCAATCATCGCTCACGTTGACCACGGAAAGACAACCCTGGTGGACAAAATGCTCCACGCTGGGCATTTATTCAAGGCTCACGAGAATCCTGGTGAACTGATTATGGATTCCAATCCCCTCGAGCGGGAGCGTGGTATCACCATTTTGGCCAAGAACGTGTCGGTTCGGTATCATGATTACAAGATCAACATTATCGACACACCCGGCCACAGCGATTTCGGCGGAGAAGTGGAGCGTGTACTTAATATGGCGGACGGCTGCCTGCTGCTGGTGGATGCCTTCGAGGGACCGATGCCGCAAACACGTTTCGTCCTTCAGAAAGCGCTACAGTTGGGCCTGAAGCCCATTGTAGTGATCAATAAGGTAGACAAGAAGAACTGCACACCGGATGAAGTGCACGAACAGGTTTTTGATCTGATGTATGCATTGGATGCGACTGAGGATCAGCTTGACTTTCCCACGTTCTATGGCTCAGCCAAACAAGGTTGGATGAGTGCGGACTGGAAACAGCCCACCACAGATATCAACGCGCTGCTGGACGGTATTATCAAACATATACCGGCACCCAAGACAGAAGAGGGATCAACGCAGATGCTGATCACATCTCTCGAATATTCTTCTTACATCGGACGCGTTGCCATCGGCCGTGTTCACCGCGGAACTGTAAAGACCGGTCAGGCCGTGGCGCTTATGAAGCGTGACGGCGGTCCTGTAATCAAAAGCCGGATAAAGGAAATGTACGTTTTCGAGGGATTTGACAAACAGAAGGCTGAAGAGGTGAAGGCAGGAGAGATCTGCGCGCTGGTGGGACTCGAGGGTTTTGAAATTGGTGATACAGTCGCCGATATTGAACGTCCTGAAGCCATGCAGTCCATCGCCATCGATGAGCCTACGATGAGCATGTTGTTCACCATCAACAACTCGCCGTTCTATGGAAAAGAAGGCAAGTTTGTCACCTCACGGCACATCAAGGACCGCCTGGATCGCGAACTGGAGAAGAATCTCGCGTTGAGAGTTGGTGAAACCGGATCTGCAGACAGCTTCCTGGTGTTCGGAAGAGGTGTGCTTCATCTTTCGGTACTGATCGAGACCATGCGTCGTGAAGGGTACGAACTGCAAATCGGACAGCCTCAGGTGATATTTAAAGAGATCGATGGACAGAAGTGTGAACCGGTTGAAGAGTTAACCATCGACCTGCCGGAAGCAGATGCAGGTAAAGCCATTGAAACGGTGTCGATGCGCAAAGGTGAAATGACCAACATGGAGCCGAAGGCCGACCGTATGATCCTGAAGTTCATGATCCCGTCAAGGGGCATTATCGGATTGAGGAACTACTTGTTGAACGTAACTGCAGGCGAGGCTGTGGTCACCCACCGCTTCAAGGAGTACCAGCCCTACAAGGGCGAAATCCCCGGAAGGATCAACGGTTCCCTGATCAGCATGGAACTGGGCGAGGCTATCCCGTACAGTCTGCACAATTTGCAGGACCGCGGCAAGTTCTTCATAGAACCAGGCGATCCTGTCTACGAAGGACAGGTAATCGGCGAGCACAGCAGAAGCGGCGACCTGGTGGTAAATGTTACAAAGACCAAGAAACTTACCAACATCCGCGCGTCAGGCTCCGATGAAAAAATGAAAATCGCTCCTGCAGTCAAATTCTCTCTGGAGGAGGCGCTTGAGTATATCCAGAGCGACGAGTACGTGGAGGTGACACCAAAATCAATCCGACTCAGGAAGATATTCCTCAATGAGAATGACCGGAAGCGGGAGAGAAACAAAGTACTGGTGAACCAGTAACGCATCTCAACTCGCCTTGATTCCAAAGATCCATAGTATCATTTTCCGCCCTTTTGCGGTGTTGGCAGCTTTGCTCCTGGGGCTGTCAGTTGGAAGCGTATTTGCACAGGCCCCTAAGTGGAAGGAGTGGGAAGCGGCCGGCGACAGTCTGTATGAAAAGCAGGATTTTGAAGGGGCTGAGAATTGGTTTACCAAAGTGCTCGATGCCAACAAAGGCAAGCAGCGCGATCGTGAAATGGCAAGTGTGTTGTACAAGCGTGCCGTTTGTTTCTACAGTACCGGGCAGATGGAAAAAGCACTGAAAGATGTTGATGAGTTTGTTACCCTCGTTCCGGGCTCGCCTCAACCGTTTGTACTGAAAGCGTTTATCTATCGTGACCTCGATGATGAGGACAAAGAGTTTGAGAATGTCAATAAGGCTATTCAGATGATGCCGCCAAATGCCGACTTCATGAAGTGGAGGGCTCTGCTCCATCTCCGGAAGAATCATTTCGCAGATGCAAAGACAGACGTCCGTCAGGCGATACAAATGCAGGATGATCCCGAGTCGGAAACTTACCTCGGCTTATGCTACTATAATCTTGGCAAGAAGGACAGCGCATACATGTCGTTCAACAAGTCCATAGAACTTGATGCCACGTATCTTCCTGCGTATTTGTATGCTGGATCGGTTTCATTGGAAGATGGATCTTATGAACTGGGCCTGAAGTACCTCAACCTGGCCCTTCGGCTGGACCCGCACAATAAGGAGGCAATGTTTTATAAAGGAGTGGCATTAGTGGAACTGAAAAAGGAGGATGAGGGATGCCGCTGCCTGAATAAGGCCTTCTATTGGGGATTTGATGAAGCGGGTGAGTATCTCAAGGAATATTGTTACGATTCTGACAACTAGAATCATCATTAAGCCGGTCAAAGACATTCAGCCCGGTGTGACTTTCTTCATAATTTTGCATCGGAATTATCGTTAGGTAATTGTATGCGCACCTCAAGGATAACGTTCTTCTGGTCCGTTTTGACCCTTTTCGCTGCAACTGGCTGTTCCACTCAGCCCGAAATGGTAGACAGAGTAAGAGACATGATTGTACAGACAAATTATGTCAACACCACCAACTTTGCGTCATATGCCACCTACGCCATGCCGATGGATACGATCGGGCACGTGTTTAACCAGGATCCCAATGACACACTTATTGTCGGGAGTTATGCCAAGCTCGTCACGGCTACTTTAAAGAGCACCATGGATCAAATCGGCTATACCCAAGTGGGTAAAAAGCAATCTCCTGATCTCGCCCTGAATGCATATGTGGTCGAGGATTACAGCGTATTTCAATCGGTGGGATACAGCAATTTTTACGGGGGATATGGCGGCGGCTACTATCCGGGATATTATTATCCCGGCTATTATGGATATGGTGGATACTATGGTTATCCTTTCTATCAGTCCTATAGTGTGAATACGGCGACGTTGGTTTTAGAACTTGTGGATTTGAAAAACAAAAGCAACAACAAGGTACTGATTGTGTGGAATGCCTATGCCGGCGATCTTCTTACATCCGTCGACACCTTTGGCAAGACGAGTGAGGCTATTCAACAGGCCTTCAAACAATCTCCATACATAAAGAAATGAAGATGAAGCAACTACTTCTGCTGACTTTGTTTCTGCCGGTTGCCTGGTGTCACGCGCAATCGGACTCTCCGCTAGGCAGGTATATTGGCGTGTCGTGGAACATGAACAAACCTCTCTCGAACGGCGCCTTCGTGTCAGACTTCTCCACACAAGGCCTCCAGTTCATTTACCGGCAAGGCATCAATGAGCAATTTTCAATTGGCGGGGATCTTAACTATGCGGTGTACAAAGGGTACACACCCAGAAAAACGTATTATGGAGATAGTGGTGCACTTACCACCGACTATTTCAATTATGTTCAGAGCTTTGGGTTGACCCTGACAGGTGATTACTTGTTTTCTTCAGACAAGAAACTGATTCCTTTCGCAGGTCTTGGCATCGGCGCAGCTTTTGCGGATTTCAAAACCTACTATAATATCTACAGCAAGACCGACGGAAGCTGGGGGCTCCTGATTCGCCCGCAGGCAGGAGTGATGTACCGTTTTGGCAGAAGCAATAATTGGGGCATTTCAGTAGCCGCCTATTTTGACTACACAACTATCAAGAGTTCGGATTTCGATTTTGCCAATTTCAATAGCGCCGGCATCCGTCTGGCGATCTTGTTCCTGAATGTGGAATAGTGCTCAGGTTGGTCACAATTCCTTTGCAGGTCATTTTTTAAACCGCCTCCCATGCCATATTTTTGCGCATGGCAGAGCAAATTCTCATCCTTGACTTTGGTTCCCAATATACGCAGTTGATTGCCAGGCGTATACGCGAACTGAATGTCTACTGCGAAATCCATCCTTTTAACAAAATTCCGCCCATAACACCTGACATACGGGGTGTGGTGCTGTCCGGCAGCCCCTGCTCTGTCCGCGACCAGGGATCTCCGGATGTAGATTTGGCTTTCTTTGATAAGATCCCGGTGTTGGGCATCTGTTATGGTGCACAGCTGATCGCGCAGAAAAGCGGAGGTACGGTGGCCCCTTCAAAAATCAGGGAATACGGAAGGGCAAGGTTGACAACAGTAGATCACCACAACGAGTTACTCAAAGAAATCTCCCTCGATTCACAGGTATGGATGTCACATGCAGACACCATTACCGCCCTCGGTGATGACTATGAAATCATCGCCAGTACAGCAACGGTGAAGGTGGCAGCCTTCCACAAACGCGGAACCAAAACATACGCGATTCAATTTCATCCCGAGGTCACCCATACACTGGAAGGAAAGAACCTGCTTAGAAATTTTGTTGTGCACATCTGCGGCTGTACGCAGGACTGGACACCCGATCAGTTTGTCGAACAATCTGTCAAGGAACTGAAGGCCAAACTCGGTAACGACAAAGTGGTCATGGCACTATCAGGCGGAGTGGATTCCACAGTGGCAGCTACACTCGTGAACCGCGCCATCGGGAGCAACCTTTATTGCATTTTTGTTGACAACGGACTCTTGCGAAAAGGAGAGTACGAGCAAGTCCTTACCTCGTATAAAGGTATGGGATTGAACATTAAAGGAGTCGATGCAAAGAGCAAATTCTATTCGGCACTGAAAGATCTCACAGATCCTGAAGCAAAAAGAAAAGCTATTGGCAAGACTTTCATTGATGTCTTTGATGAGGAGGCCCATAAGATTTCAGATGTCAAGTGGCTGGGTCAGGGCACCATATATCCTGATGTAATTGAATCCGTTTCGGTAAAGGGTCCATCGGTTACTATCAAGTCCCATCACAATGTGGGCGGGTTGCCGGACAAAATGAAGCTCAAGGTGGTGGAACCTTTGAACACGCTTTTCAAGGATGAAGTCAGACTGGTGGGGAAGACCCTGCATATCGTGCCGGATATCCTCGGAAGGCATCCGTTTCCCGGGCCGGGGCTCGGAATCCGCATCCTTGGAGATATTACTCCGGAAAAGGTACAGATCTTGCAGGAGGTAGATTATATCTTCATACAGGGATTGAAAAACCACCAATTATATGACAAGGTTTGGCAGGCTGGCGCGGTCTTGCTGCCAATTCAGTCGGTAGGGGTCATGGGTGACGAACGCACCTACGAACAGGTGGTTGCCCTGCGCGCGGTAGTGAGTGTGGATGGCATGACGGCCGACTGGTCGCATCTGCCTTATGAATTCCTCAGCGAGATCTCGTCAGAGATCATTAACAAGGTAAAGGGCGTTAATCGTGTGGTGTATGACATCAGTTCAAAACCGCCGGCCACGATTGAATGGGAGTAAGTGAATTGGCCATGAGTGTAAAAAGAAATTCTGTCTTCAGATGGTTTGCCTTAACGGTGTGGGCCCTGCTTGTTGTTTGCAGTACCACTCTCCGTGCTCAGGATTTCAAAAGGCAGTATAAGAATGCGAAAGATTTCCTGAAGGAAGGCAAGTACAACCTGGCGATGGAGTCGTTCAAACCGTTGCTCGTGTACGACAAGAACAACCCCTACCTCGAATATGCATCTTTCTATTATGCGCTCGCTGCACTGAAGCAAGGGTACATCGCCGTGGCGCGAGACATGTTCGTGCAGATCAAGAAACTCTACCCGGATTGGGATCAGCAGAACGAAGTAAACTATTGGCTGGCGAAAATCTACTTTGACAAAGGCGAATTCTTCCAGGCCATGAACACCCTGCGGGATGTGAAGCAGGAGGACTATATTGAGAAGGAGGAAGTAGCCAGGCTCAAGCGGCACTATTTCAACCGTATAGAAGACCCGGAAGTGCTGCGCATGCTATGGGAAGAGTATCCCTCGGACCCCGATATTGGACGTTCGCTTGCCCGCGCCATTGCACAGCAGCCATTCGCACAACAGGATCGGGTGCTCCTGGATACTGTGATCCGGGCTTTTCAGCTGCCTAGAGAAAAATATGGAGCAGCCAGCAACGTGCAGCCGGTACTGAAAGATCATTATAATGTTTCGCTGCTGTTTCCCTTTCTGACGGCAACCCTGGATCCTTCTCCCGTGAAAAAGAAGAATCAATTGGTGCTGGATCTGTACGAAGGAATGCGAATTGCCAACGATACCCTTTCGAAAATGGGTGTCAACATCAGCCTTCTGGCCTATGATACGGAACGGGATCCTGCCGTGCTGCGGAGGCTGCTGGACAAAGATGAGGTCAAGAACACGGATTTGCTTGTAGGTCCTATTTTCAGGGAAGAGATCAAACCTGTTCTGGAGTTCTCTGAAAAATACCAGGTGAACATGATCAATCCGGTTTCAAACAACTCGGAATTTGTGGGACAGAATCCATTTTCATTTTTGTATCAGCCATCCCTGGAAACCCTCGGACGCCGTTCTGCCGAATTGCTGGCGAAGAGAATCAGGAACAAGAACTGCATGGTCTTCTACGGCGACCAGTTGAAAGACAGCATTCAGGCAGCGAGTTTCCTCACCCGGGCCAAGGATCTTGGACTTAATGTGGTGTGGGCAGAGCGTTTCCAAAAGGAAACTGCAGCAAGAATCATCACCATCCTGGCCACGCCAACAGAGTTTGACGAATTCAAGAATCCGTCGCAATGGAAACTTGCGCTGGACAGCATTGGCAGTATTTATGTCGCTTCTGATAATCCGCTAATCTATACCAAAGTGATCAGCAGCGTGGAAAGCCGCGGTGACTCTGTCATCATCGTAGGCTCAGAGGCATGGCTCGACAACCCCTCCGTCGATCTCAACAAGTACGAAAAGCTGCACATGATGTTAACGGCACCCAATTTTACGCCGCTTAACTTTCCACCTTTCCTCGATTTCAGGAAGAAGTTCATCAGGACTCACGGTTCATTTCCACCTGAATACATGAACTACTGCAAAATCGGATATGACTTCATGATGTGTATTGGCCAGTCCATGAAGCAATATGGTGTCTACTTCCAGGACGGATGGAAGAAAGACGGCAAAGTGGCTTCAGGGCTTACATCAGGATACCGGTTGTCGCCGCAAAGGGACAACGACGAATTCCCGTTTATCTATTTCCGTCGCGGCGAAATGCACCCTGTGGAGTAGTATGTCCACCGATCTGCTCATAATCAACATTAAAGGGCTGGTCCAGGTCAGGGAAACAACAATTGATTTGGTAGCCGGCCGGGACATGGATAATCTGCCGGTTCTGGAGAATAGCTATTTGCACATCCAAAATGGCATAATCGCCGACTATGGTACCATGGATCAGGTGCCCGCGATTGCTGCATCAGTTATTGATGCGTCAGGCCGTTTTGTGTTCCCGGCTTTTGTGGACAGTCATACCCACCTGGTTTATGCAGCGCCAAGGGATGAGGAGTTTCTGATGAAGATAAAAGGTGCCACCTATGCTGAGATAGCTGCGAAGGGTGGAGGTATTCTTAACTCAGCCGTCAAACTCAGACAGCTAACGGAGAATGAACTTCTGGAGCGCTCTTTGCCCCGCGCCCTCGAGATCATGCAGACGGGAACAGGAGCTGTGGAAATCAAGAGTGGCTATGGTCTCACCGTCAAAGACGAGATGAAGATGCTGCGTGTGGCACGGCGCATGGGAGAAATGACGCCGCTCACAGTAAGGACAACGTTTCTTGGGGCGCATGCCGTCCCGAAGGAAGTCACCAAAGAGCAGTATATCCGCATTATTCTGGAGGAAATGATTCCTGCCATTCGTGAAGAACAGCTGGCAGACTACATTGATGTCTTTTGCGAAGAAGGTTTCTTTACTCCTGATGAAACGATTCGCATTGCTGAGGCCGGAATGCGCGCAGGTATGGTCCCCCGCATACATGCCAACCAACTGCATCGCTCTGGCGGGGTTCAGGCGGGTGTGCAGACCGGCGCCATCAGTGTCGATCATCTTGAAAATGTAGGGGAGGAGGAGATCCAGGTTCTCAAGGGTTCACGGACTATGCCCACAGCATTGCCAGGCGCAGCTTTTTTTCTGCAGCTGCCTTTTCCACCTGGCAGAAAAATGATCGACGAGGGACTTCCGCTTGCCATTGCCAGTGATTTCAACCCCGGAAGTTCACCCACCGGTAACATGCCGCTCATGATGTCATTGGCCTGTATCCGTATGCGACTCACGCCTGCGGAGGCTATTAATGCATGCACCATCAATAC
>JBDHXU010000036.1:0-31910 GCA_039810905.1 Cyclobacteriaceae bacterium
TCCTCGGGGAAGTGAAGCATCTATCCGTAAGGATCTGTAGAATGAGAGTATATGTTCTGAGGCGGTCATTTGACTGGCTTCTGTTGACATGCTTTAGTAATCACTGCCTCCCGCCTCATTTGTTCCCAACTCAAACACACTCTTATAGAATCCCCCCGTCTGCACGTATTCCAAAAGCTCGAGATAGAATGGATGGGCTCCCAGGGTTGCGCTATCACCAACCATAATCAATTTTTTTTTGGCGCGCGTCATAGCCACATTGGTTCTTCGTACGTCGGAAAGAAATCCCACCTCACCTTTGTCATTGCTCCGGACAAAGCTGATGGCGATAACATCCCGCTCTTGCCCCTGAAAGGCGTCCACCGTGTTGATGGTGATGAACTTATGAAGCGGCTCTACGACGGAGGAGCCTTCCGCAAGCTTAAGCAAAAGATCCACCTGTGCACGATAGGGTGTAATGATGCCCATGGTGATGCCCTCTTCCATCCAGGCTTCAATGCCGATGTGTTCAATCAATTTTTCTGCGAGGCGGATGACGAGGTGGGCCTCTTCATCATTGAAGCGGCTAAGCGTTTCTGGGTCCTGGGCCTCCTGATAGCCTGCGCCCGCAGTGTCGATGAATTCTACCGGAGGTTCATGTGGTCTTAGTAATGTCTTTTTAACACCAGGATGTGCCAGCAGTCCATCCTTATAGAAATACCTGCTCGGGAAATTCATGATGGCTTCGTGCATGCGGTACTGAACACGAAGCATGGTTGCAAACTTCTCATGTTTGAGAATTCCTTTCTCAAATAGTGTCACTGACAGTCCTTCTCTCGCTGCTTCTGCCGATTTGATCGTTGGCGGCAGCTGTTGATGATCCCCGGCCATGATGAGCCTCGCAGCACGTAATGCCGGTATCCAGCACGCTGGCTCCAATGCCTGTCCGGCCTCGTCAACAAATGCAGTTTTGAATTTTCTTCCCCTCAGAACGGGGTGTGAAGTTCCCACCAGCGTGCAGCAAATGGCATCTGCACTTTGAAGCAAGTCGGTCACAATGTAAAATTCGAGTGTGTCGGCATCCGCCTTCATGGCTCTTGCTTCGTCCAGCATCATTCGCCGTTGTTCTCTTTCGGCAAATCCAAAGTGCCGCTTGAACTTGTGTGCCGAGGTCTTCAGCTGTTCCATCTTCTTGCGAAGCGCCCGCAGTTCCTGGTAATGTGGGTGAGTAGTAATACTGGCATCGAGCGTCTTGCTCAGGGTTTGTTCCGTAACACGGGCCGGGTGGCCTATCCTTACTACCCTTAGACCCTGATCACTTAGCTTTTCAGTGAGTAGGTCTACCGCTGCATTGCTGGGTGCACTTACCAGCACTTGTCCTTCCACTTTCACGGTTTGAGCGATAGCCTGAACCAATGTAGTCGTTTTGCCCGTGCCGGGCGGTCCATGGATAAAGGCTACATCCGCCGCGGTTATGATTTTATCCAGCGCCTCTTTCTGACTGGCATTGAGCTGCCCAATGGATGGGGTTGGTTCATAACCGGACAGCTCCTGGCGCTCGGCCTGCCGGTTGCCCAGGAGGATTTCCCGAAGCTCGGCCAGGCGGCTATTCTCTGCTTTGGTTACCTCTTTCAGCGCATGCTCCATTTCCCGGTACGACATCTCATCAAACATCACATCCACACCCAACTGTCCATCATCGATCCAGTCTGGCAACTCTTCCACGTTGAGGGTAATCACCATAACGTTGTCCCGAACGTAGTTGATCACGCCGTTCATGTGCTCCTTTTCCGGTTTACCGGATGCATTGCAGAAGACATTTACCGATTTGCCGCTTTGAAAGGCGTGGGGTTGGTCAAGATGGGTACTGCGCTCCAATTCCAGGATGATCCGTTCGCCAGTGCCTATATAGTCCCGCTTCAGCCTGACAGGATACCAGGTGGTCCCCTCCTGAACCCGTTGATACAAAGACCGCATCAACACCTTCTGACGATAGTACTCAAGATCGGCCTGCCGCTCAAGGTGGAGCAGTTCGGCAGTTCTTTTCAATTGAAGGTTGGTGTTCATGAGGCACGCAAAAGTATGAAAAGCCAGCCTCTGTTAATCATGGAACATAAAGGGGACCATGCCATGCGGCATAATTACCGTGAAGGACTAATCATTTAGTTTGCTATTTTACAACCTGCTAAACAATAATTGCGATGTTCCGTCTCACCCTTTGCATGCTTTTTATCGCCTCAAGCATAATGGCACAGAATTGTGACCTTTTAATTAAGAATGGAAAGATTATTGACGGAAGCGGCAATCCATGGTTCTACGGTGATATAGCCGTCGATAATGGAAAGATTGTTGCAGTAGGGCACGCCGCCGAATGGAAGGCTGCCAGGGTGATTGATGCAGGCGGACGAATCGTCTCCCCAGGATTCATCGATGTTCACACCCACATCGAAGGTAATGACCTGAAAGTACCTACCGCTGACAATTTCATTTATGATGGCGTGACTTCAGTTGTCACGGGAAACTGTGGTTCATCTAATGTGGATGTTGGATCATATTTCCGTCAGATCGATAGTGTAAGAACTTCCATTAATGTGGCCACGCTGATTGGACACAACAGTGTGAGAAAGGCAGTCATGGGCGAGGAAATGAGAGATCCCAGTCCCGAAGAGCAGCAGCAGATGGAGTCAATAGTTTCGAAAGCGATGGAGGATGGAGCGGTTGGATTTTCCACGGGTCTGATATATGTGCCTGGCACGTACTCCAAAACCCCGGAGGTTGTTGGATTGGCTTCTGCGGCGTCACGGCACCATGGGGTCTACGCCTCTCACATTCGCGATGAAGAAGGGCGCGTAACTGAGGCGATAGAAGAGGCGATTCATATCGGACGGGAGGCTCGCATGCCGGTGGAGATTTCGCACTTCAAGGTTACGTACAAGCCCAACTGGGGCCGGGCCGATGAGATCATAGCACTGGTGGAAAAGGCAAGAAGTGAAGGAGTTGATGTGACTGTTGATCAATATCCATATGTGGCCAGCAGCACTACGCTTAATACGCGATTGCCCAGCTGGGCATTGTCAGGGGGTCAGGATTCGATCAAGTTCCGCTTGTCCAACCCAACTACCCGCTCCAGGATAAAAAAAGAGATGCTGAAGGATCTCAAGGAGAAGAAAGAGAAGAATTATAGCTACGCCCTCGTGGCTCAATACCTTGCTGATACAGCTTACAACGGAAAGACTATTACGGAAATCAACAGGATGATGGGCCGCAAAAGTAATGGTGGCAACGAGACTGAGACGATTATGGACATGGTGGCCAATGGCAGTGCCAGTATGATCTTCTTCAGCATGAATGAGGAGGATCTTCGTCATATTATGCGATACCCGTATAATATGATTGCTTCCGATGCCGGGGTAGTCAGGGCCGGAAATGGCATGCCGCACCCTCGGGCGTATGGCACGAATGCAAGAGTGTTGGCAGAGTACGTCAGGAAGCAAAAACTGATTAAAGTGGAGGAAGCCGTAAGGAGGATGACTTCACTGCCTGCTCAAAAATTCCAATTAAAAGACCGTGGCCTTTTGCGCGCGGGCATGGCAGCTGATATCCTCGTATGGGATCTGCTGCAGGTGTCGGATCCCTCCACATTTGTTAAGCCACATGCCTACACAAGGGGTATGGATTATGTTATCGTCAATGGACAGGTAACCATTGATCAGGGCAGGCACGCAGGAGTCAGGGCCGGAAGTGTGCTTCGCGGCCCCGGTTATGTGAGCAATTCGAACTAGCTGACGGTGGGAGAGCTTTTCTGAATCAGTATAAAATACGCTATTTTTACTAGCACCCAATCAATTAAAATTTCACTTATGAAAAGAATATTGGTCCCCACCGACTTCTCCAAAATTGCCGGCAACGCAACAGACATTGCATTTGATATTGCAAAGAGGTCCGGAGCATCTGTGACCTTATTGCATGTTATTGAGGAAGCCACTGGCGGTACATCATTTAATGCAGAAGGGCAAGTTGCAACTTCATCCATGGCCGATCGCTTATACATGATGAAGCTGATCCAGAAGACTAAGGCCCAGATGGAGAAGATCGTAAAGGACCCCCGGTATGCTGATGTAAAAATTGAGGGTGCATTACGGATCGGAAACGCATTTCACGGTATGCAGACGATCATTACCGAGCAGAAGGTAGATCTGGTTGTTATGGGCACCTCTGGCAAGACCGGCCTGGCGGGAGCGCTCATAGGATCCAATGCCGAGAAGGTAATCCGTCACGCGAAATGCCCGGTATTGACCATCCAGCGCAAGCCAGCAAACACAGACTTCAAGAATATAGTCTATGCGACCGCCATGTCCAAAGACGAAGAAGTGTTTTCCAGGATTCTAAAGACTACCCAACAGATCTATAACTCAACCTTGCACATCGTTCGCATCAATACGCCCGGCGATTTTCAGCCCGACTTCGTTGTGAAGGATTACATGGAGAAGTTTGTCAAGAAGCTTGGGTTAAAAAATTACACCCTCAACATCTTTAATGATGTTACGGTGGATGAAGGCATCATTCATTTCGGTGACCAAATCAACGCGGATATGCTAGCCATGGCTACGCACGGCCGTTCAGGTTTTGCGCAGGTAATCGCAGGAAGCGTTGCTGAAACGGTAGCCAGCCAGGCCAAGCGTCCTGTCCTGACCTTTGTAGTGAAGCATTAACACATCGCGGCCCGAATGAAATAGGGCTTAGGCACGATTTTCAAAAAAATAACGTTTAAACTCCAATGGCCAGGGATTATTACCAGGTGCTGGGGGTTAGACGTGATGCGTCAGATGAAGACATACGCCGTGCTTATCGGCGCCTTGCAGTGGCATTCCACCCTGACAAGAACCATTCCCCAGAAGCGCTTACCGTATTTCAGGAGATCAACGAAGCGCATGAAGTTCTTTCTGACCCATACAAGCGTTCCAGGTATGATTGGCTATTGGCCGGCGGTGAAGTAATAGAGGAACCGGTTTCGCAAAAGCAATGGCACCGTGATCCTGCCTATCGCAGGAAATACACGCCAGGCTATCAGCCTCCTCCAAGGAAGCCATCGGAGCGTCTGTTGTTAATGTTGCATTTCCTTAAGTACATGCGGGTGATCTCGTTTTCCGGTCTCGGCTGGTGCCTGTTGCTGACAATTGACTATATATTACCACCAAGAATTAGTATTGAAAACGTGCTCGATGACAGCCAGAGGAAGATGACTTGGGAATTTCATCACACCCCTCATGTGGTCGTGACTGATAAGGGACATCAATTTCCCATCGCCTACGACGGCGTGCCCTACTTTCCTGAAGGATCCCAGGCTGAGGTGGTGACCTCAAGCCTACTCAATGTTCTCATACGGGTGGAATCCAAATACAAACCCTACACCATTGACAGCCTTGCCACGGTTTATCAGAACTTCCTATTGGCACCGGTTACCCTGTTTATTGTTTCCCTGGCCGGGTTGATTCTTCGCAAAGGAATTGAATTCAGATTCAATGTTGAAGTGGCTATCTGCATTCTGCTGTTCTTCAATTTGATATTTTTACTTTTTTCAATCCCATGAACAAAGACAACTGGAAGAAGAGGGAAGGAGTTGTGTTTTCCACTGACCCCGACTTCAATTATCAGCATGCACGGCTCGAAGAGCAGGCCACTTTACCCTCAGCTCAACAGCAATTGAGGGTTTCCCTGGATCGAAGCGGCCGAGCAGGTAAAACAGTCACTCTCGTCACAGGCTTTGTTGGCACCTCTGCCGATCTTGAGTCCTTGTCCAAAATTCTGAAGACCCGGTGCGGCACAGGAGGCTCTGCCAAAGACGGAGAAATTCTCATTCAGGGCGATGTGAGGGACAAAGTATTGAGCATCCTCGCTTCCGCCGGCTACAAGGCAAAGAAATCCGGCTGATCCAATATTACTCGTTCTTCAGCGTCTCAGCTGGGTTCGTTTTGGCGAGCCGCAGTGTCAGGTAGCTTATGGTAACCCAGGCCAGAAGGAGCAGCGAGGCTCCTGCCATTATAAAAATCAGAGGATTGATTTCTGTTCTGAAGGTAAAGTTTTCAAGCCACCGGTTCATTCCCCACCAAACCAGCGGAATTGCTATTACTATGGCAACTATGACCAGGCTGGTAAAATCTTTCAGCAGCATGACGATAATACTTTCTACGGATGCGCCCATTACTTTCCTGATACTCACTTCTTTGGTTTTTTGACGGAATGTAAGAGCGGCAATCCCAAGCAAACCGAAACATGCAATCGCCACTGCCAGCGAAGAGAAAGCGGTGAGGACCACCGACATGTTTTTTTCCTCCGTATACTGTTTGTTGAGTTCGTCTCTCAGGAAACTGAACTCAAACATAAACCTGTTTTCAAACTTACGCCAAACCTTCTCCACGTCAGCCATTCGCTCTGTAAAGTGATCTGTTTTCACTCTGATGAGGACATGGTTGTATCGTGGGCGCAGGCGGAGAATCAGAGGCCGGACGGGTTCATGGAGGGACTGATAGTTGAAATCCTTTACAATACCAATGATATTTCCCCTAACTGGGCCTGTTTCGTAGTCCCACACCATTTCCTTGCCCAGGGCACCGGAAGGGAAAATGGCTTTCGCAGCAGCTTCATTGATTACAAATGCATCAGCATCGGCTGGATTTTCCCTGAGGAAGGGACGTCCCTCCGCAAAAGTTATCCCCATAACCCGGAAGAAATCATAGTCGATCATTTCTTCAGATACGATCGTTCGAATCTGAGGATCCTGACTATCCCAGGCGTCATTCCTGTTAAACGCTGAGCCGGGAATATTGGAGGAGGCAGACACCGAGGTCACCCCATCCACCTTAAGTAGTTCTTCACGCAGCGTTTCCAGCCTTGTGCGGAAAGGCCCGTCATCCTTTACCGGCAATGTCACAACCTCATCTTGCTCAAAGCCTAGAGGCCTGTTCTGGATAAATCTGAGCTGGGAATAGATCACTGCACTGCATGAGATCAGCGCCATCGAAGCCATGAACTGGAAAGTCGTGAAGCTTTGGCGCAACATCCGTCCTTCCAGTGTCTGAGGCATCTTCCCTTTGAGAATCTGCGTGGGTTTAACCGTGGATAGACGGAGAGAGGGAAAGATCCCTGCAATGATGCCAGTAAGTAATCCAAGGAAAATCAGGCCCAGTGCCATGGAGACATAGTCGATACGGAGTGCCTTGCCCGTTACAGAGGCATAGAATGGAGAAACCATTTCGATGAGGCAACCTGCTACAACGATAGCCATAACACTCACCAGCACAG
This sequence comes from Cyclobacteriaceae bacterium, assembly GCA_039810905.1. Lineage (GTDB taxonomy): Bacteria > Bacteroidota > Bacteroidia > Cytophagales > Cyclobacteriaceae > ELB16-189. Next base: position 7,282 of record JBDHXU010000036.1, read on the forward strand.
CTTCACCCGTAAACTGTGCAGCGATCTGGGATTTGTAGGCTCCAAGTGATTTGCGAATGCCGATCTCTCTGGCACGGTCCACGGATTGTGCTGTGCTCAGATTGATGAAGTTAACAGCAGCAATGATCAGAATCAGGAAGCCGGCCGCAGCCAAAATATAGACATAGGAGATGTAACCATTGGGCTCGAGCTCCCAAAGAATATGTGAACGAAGATGGATGTCCGTTATGGGCTGCAGTTCAAAGTGAACCCCTTTCTGTTTGGCCGTTTTGAATACCTCGTCAGAGACAGTAAGGTAGCCTCGGATCCAGTCCATCATTTTGGCTTCAACAGCCTTAGGATTGGTGCCGGGCTTCAGTTTTACATAGTTGTAGTGCCCGAAGTCAGCCCATGTGTAATATGGGTTATTGGGGTCATTGGCCTTTTCGTGCAAATAAGAGACGAGGACGTCAAAATGAAAATGGGATGCTGCAGGTACATCCAGGAATACACCTACGATTTCTACCAGGTTCTTGTCGTCATTAACGGCCAGTCGCTTTCCGATGGGATCCTCTTCTCCAAAGTATTTCTTTGCGGTTGACTCGGAGATCAGGCAGCTGTTGATGTGTTTTAAGGCCGTACGTGGATCCCCTTTGACAAGAGGGAAGGTGAAGACCTTGAAAAAGGTAGTGTCTACGGCCAGAACGTTCCTTTCATCATATTGAACATCCCGCTCGAGATTCTTGAATGAAAATGTCCGGCGTGTGAGTCCAAACGCCCATACTGGAGAAAGGCTGACTGCATTTTCCACTTCAGGAAAATCATGCATCATCGCAAGAGCCATCGGATGAGGCGTGCGCGGCTGCGGGTTCTCATCAAACCATGCCACGCGGTAGATGTTCTCAGTACTTTCGTGGAACTTATCGTAACTCAGTTCGAAGCGCAGGTACTGGACGATGAGGAATACGCATGCAAGACCCAGTCCAAGACCTGCCACATTGATAATCGTAAAGAATTTATTCTTGTAGAGATTCCTTAAGGCGACGCGCAGGTAGTTGCGAAGCATGAGATTCCTGTTTGGCCTTATCATCCAAATGACGTACCAACATAACAGGCCTCAATTTAGGGCCGCAAAGACGCGATTTTGACGGTACAGTGTCCGGATGCAGGACGAAGTGACCGGAAACGGGCAACTCATAAGGCATAATCGATGACCGGCCCAATTATTCTGGTGCCGGCCACCGTTTGAGTTTATGCCGGAGTACTTTACTTTCCGTCCTTAAGCTTTTTTAGTTCTTCCTGATAATAGGGCAAGTTGCTCTTTTGATTTTCAGGCACATTCTTCAACGCTTTCTCCCAATTGGCAATCGCATTCTTCTTATCACCGTTGGCCGCGTATCCGCGAGCCAACCCGACATAAATAGTGAACGGGTCGGCCGGGTGTTTCTGTGCATTGATCTTGAAAACCTCAAGCGCTTTCTTATTGTCACCCGACTCCAGTAATGATTTGCCATACTGATGCAGGTCGGCGACTGCGACTTCCGGAAGATTCACTGCTTTGTCCATTATTGTCATAGCCTCCTCTTTCCTTCCAAGGGCACGCAGTACATTGGCCTTGGTGCTCAGGGTTTGAAAATTCTCCTGTCCGATGAAGGTACCCGAGATAGACTGATCAGCCCACTTCAATGCTTCTTCGAGGTTGATTTTATTGTTCACACAGAACTGTGCGGCATCTCGCCAGGGTTTCCATGTCCAGCCAAAAGGAGTTCCTTCAAGTTTGTCCCTCATAAGAGAGATGTAGATGCTGTTGACGTCAGGGACTTCGACCTTGAAACCAATTTTCTTCTTTTCCCACTGCAGCCATGCAGTTGCTGATGACGGGAGGCGGTCATCAAAATAGTAAGTAAGGTATTCGGCATAGGCAGCATCGGATGGTGTCGCCGGAATGCGGGCTACATCATCTTTGGGATCGTAGAAATAACTTCCCCACGCACCCGATCGCTTCGAGAAGATCCAGTTCCAGGGACCATCTTTCTCTACATCGAGGAAGAGGGCATAAGTGCCGGCCGGCAAATCTTTGCCGTTCACCCTGACAGCATGCGAGAAGTATATGGTAGTGTTTTCATTTGCACCTGCACGCCACGGTGCAGCCTTGGATGTACCGAACCCCTGATCAGTAAAACCATAAGCAACCAGCTCACCCCAGATGTGCCCGGTACGATCTTTACCCTGTGGGTCGTGCACGTCCGGACTGCTATATGTGATGGTCACTTCAACAGGTCCGATCCATTGTGAAACACGGGCTTTTTGGTTATCACCGTCCGGAGGACCCGGAAGTTGCGCCATCGCAGATGTAGCCATTAGTGCGAGGAGTATAGGAAGTAGTCTTTTCATAGGTTGAATTTTCAAATGTTAAACGCAAAAGTATTGAATTGGTGACACCCCCATATGAGGGATTATTTTGCAGCAGTATGACGAATCCAGACATCATTCAAGGATGTTCGGGGTTTCATTTCCCGACCTTCTCTATAATTCTGCTGAGCACTTCGCTTCCAACGTCTTTCCTGCCTGTCGTGCGGTAGGGTTTTAATTGATGACGCAGATTCTCCGTCCCTAGAATACAGTCCAGGAACTGCTCATCATTGTACTGGTGATGACTGGTGATTTTCCTGATCTGTCCGTTTTCAAACCACACTAACCAGCGTATGAGTTGGGCATTTGCTGAGATCTGTGCCTCGCTCAAGTCTGTAAAGTCGCCGTTGGCTGGCGTCACGTTTTCAATGCCTATTGCCAGCGGATTGGCATCCTGATGACGACGAATAAACCACTGGTGATTTGTTCGCTCATAAGAAACGGCCTTACCATCTTTGGCGAATGGTGGCGTCAGACAATAAATAGTTCCGTCTTTGTCTATGATGAAGTGTGCGCCATTGGGGAGCGAGCCTGCTTTGGACAGGAGTCCCCAGGAAGAAGGAATTCTGTCGTGCAGAAGGGAAGATTTTTGCAGACTGTTTTTGAGGTCATCCAGATCCATTGAATGCACGACCACGAAGCGCGGAGTAAGCCAGACGGAGTTATAATGGTAGTTCCTCTGCTCAAAGTCGAGTGTCATTCGGCGGATGGTTTCGGTAATCGGGATAGGCAGTTCAATGATGTCCAGTTGCTCCTGTTTCCCTGCGGCACCAGGCCATCTAAGAATCCTTTCTACCTTGTGCACAATTAGTTCATCAAATTTTATGATACCGGTAAGCGCCTGACCGTAGCCTTCTGAAATGCTAATAAAAATCAGTAACAAATAAGTATTCCGCACACTAATGGCTTTACTCGACAGATGGTCTTTCGCTAAATTGATAGCGTCGTTCAACTTACTAAAACTATGAAAATATTCTTCATTCTTGTGGCTCTTGCATTCGCCACACCAACTGTCTTCAGTCAGATTGATTTAAAAAAGGCAGCAAGTGCTGCAACGGCCCTTGGTTTTGACCCGGTAAAGATCGGTAAGAGTATTATGGATCAGTTGATCCCGAAACTTGGGCTGAATGGAGATCAGATTGCCAAGGTGGCGTCGATCATCAATCAGTTTCTTGTAAACAAATCCTCTTACGCAGGGTTGATGCAATCAGAGCCTTCGGAATATAAGACCAAGTTTGCTGCTGACCAGAAGACACTTCTCAACGGCCTGAAAGGTGTCCTGAAGCCTGCACAGTTTACCCAGTTTATGGGATTGAAACCCAAGCAGGCGGATGCAGCAAATGCGATTAGCCAATTGTTTTATTGATTTCCAGGGTTCTTGTTCCCAGGTGAAATGAACGAAGGCGGGTTGTCAAAAGCCGCTCCCGCTTTTTGGCACAATCATTTTCAAGGAACCAGGATCGACTACTGCATCGAACCGGGTGGCCGGTGGATACGGTTCTCCGTCAATATGAAATGGCTGCGGATGCAACAGGACGGTACTGAACTTTGTTGTTTTCCGGATGGTCACGTAACTGGAACGGTCAATGCGGCCGGTAAACATGCGGGCCGTAAACGGGATGGCTTGGGTGAAGGGCACCTTCCTGACGAAGCACACGTCCATCACACCATCGCAGACAGATGCATAGGGAGCAACCTTCGCGTTGTTGCCAAACTGCGATGAGTTGGCGAGGGCAAGAATGAAAGCGACGTGATCTTCTTCGCAATCATCAAGGATGGCGCGTGTCGCAAACTCCCTGAACCGAAGAAACTCTTTCAATATCAGTTTGGCATAGCCTGCAAGGCCCCGTTTGCCGTCAGATCCAAATTGGGAAGCTACATGGGCATCAAACCCGATTCCAGATACATTAACAGACCGGTGCCCGTTGATAACCAATGTATCCATTTGAATGGTCTGATATTCTTTCAGCAGATGAAGAGCGCGCTGAAGTTTCAGCGGAATGCTCAGGTGCCGCGCCAGACCATTGCCAGAACCTCCAGGTAGTATTCCCAGCGCTGCACCTGTATGCACGAGGCCTTGAGCCGCTTCATTGACTGTGCCATCTCCACCCATTACAAAAACCCGTTCAAATCCCTGGGCTGACGCGAGCTGTGCCAGTTCGGTGGCATGCCCACGGGCCTGCGTGTATTCGATGGTGGCTTCAATATTCAGCCGGGAGCACGAATCAATAATGCGCCCCTCAACTTTTTGCTCAAAACCGGTACCGGCGTATTTGTTAATTATAAAAAATACCCGTGTGGATTTCTGAATTGGGGTGCTGAAAGAAACCGACTCAGCCATGAGTGAACTGCTGCAAAAGAGGACTGTTGTCAGGATACCAGAGGATGGATATTCCGGTCAGCTTTGATTCGGGTGATAATCTTTCACCTGGCACCTGGACTCATTTTCTCGGCAATGTACTTCACTGCCTGATCAATGGTTTGCATCTTTTCTGCGTCGTCATCCGGGATCTTGATATCGAAAGCCTGCTCAAATTCCATCACCAGTTCGGCATAATCGAGTGAGTCAATGCCGAGGTCCTTTACAAAGTTTGCATCGGGTGTGATTTCTGATTCAGGGATTCCGATTTTGTCAGTGAGGATGGTCGTGATTTTCTTTTGAATCTCCTTCATAGGTGCCCAAATGTAGGTAATCTTTAGGAAAAATGAGGTTGCCCCAATGCCGGATTCCGACTCAGTGAACACCGCTAAAACCTGAGCAGGAATTCGGTTCCTTCACCCAGGGCGCTCTTGACGGTAATGCGGCCTTCATGCACCCGCATGATTTGCCTGGAGAGACTGAGTCCTATACCGGAACCGGTCTTCTTGGTGGAAAAGAAAGGGATGAAAATCTTCTCGAGGGCTTCCGGGTCAATGCCCGGACCATTGTCTTTCACACTGATTACCGGCCTTCCTTTCTCGCTGGTGAACGCAGAGAGTTCTATTCTTTTGTCCGTTTGTTCATCGAACGCCTGGATGGCATTCTTGATGAGGTTAATCAGCACCTGCTCAATCATATTTTTGTCGGCGAGCAGGATGAGTTCTGTCGGTTGGGTGGAGCAACTGATCGTGATGCCACGGTCGGCAAGTTCTTTCTTGTGCAACATGGCCATTTCTTCCAACAGGGGCTTCGCCGCCACTTCAGTCAGCCGGGGTTGAGGCACGTGTGTAAGATTCCTGAACTCCTTTACGAAATGGATGAGCCCTTCGCTTCGCCGTGTGATGGTCTGCAGCGAAAGATGCATGTCCTCCAATTCTTCCTTGGCCAGACTGATCTTTTCTTTTTTGAGCTGCTGTTGTAACTCTTCTTCTACGGTTCCGGCCAGCGAAGAAATCGGTGTAACTGAATTCATGATCTCATGGGTAAGAACGCGGACCAGGTTCTGCCAAGCCTCCATTTCCTTCTCTTCCAACTCAGTCTGGATGTTGCTCATTGAGATCAGTTTGATCTCTTCTCCCCGCAAGGTCAATTCTATGGCAAAGACAGAAAGCTGAATGGTTTCATCACCTAGTTTAAGGCGAATGAGTTCACGTCCGCCTGTCTTCAGCTTCTGAAATGCTTCCACCAGCATGGGGCTCACAGAATTCAGTTCAGCTATGTTCTGGATCTGGGTTACGCGGAGAATTCGTCGGGCTGCGCTGTTGATAATCTGGACTGCCCCATCCTTTCGGAAGGTGAGGAGCCCGATTCCGACGTGCTGCACAATATTCCGGAAGAACTGGTAGTCCGAGTCTTTGTCGCGCTTGTTATTCCGGGTTGCGTTATAAGCCTCGTTCATCTTTCCGCAGAGGTGTTGAGTACTTCTGTCTGAAGAATTGGATTTGAAGGACTGGCTTGCATCGTCGTAGTAAATAACTGAAAGGTCAGGGGCCACCTCGCCTTCATCAATTACATGCAGGAGCCTGATCACCTGGAAAACGGTGGCTACGATTAGCAGCACAGTGAGCGACACTGATCCACTCTTCAGCGCCCAGCCGAGGAAGAACACTGTTCCCAGCAGGATAAGCAGTCGGGTAGTGGTGGGGTGTCGCCAGTTGGGTTGCATTATGAGAAGTATGTGGTAAGTAGTGAGTGGTAAATAGTATTATCTGAAAAAAATGAAGAGACCTTCGATATTAGGGCATTTAGCATATGAGAGAACGAGCTTGCTATTTTTCCGACAGGTAGGAACAGTCTTCGGCCGTATCGATTCATGGATTGGATTCAAGTTGTTTCTTTGATCAGGTTACTATGTCTACCAATGAAGTTTCGGACGATCATTTCCTCATTGAGGTGAAGTTGAGTATGGACATAGGTACCAATTACTTTACCTCTTACTATTCACTACTCACTAGTCACTACTGCCCAGCTCACAACCCATACTTCTCCATTCGCCTGTACAACGAGGCGCGGGTAAGCCCGAGTTCATCTGCGGCCTTGGAGATATTGTTATTGTGCAGTTGAAGGGCCCTTACCACTGCGGCCTTTTCGACCTCATCAAGGTTGAGCGTATCGGGGTTCACGCTGGTGTCGGACTTTCGGCTGAAAAGGAAATCGCTCTCCTGGAGGGTGGGTGAGTCAGCCATGATGACCGCACGTTCGATGGAGTGCTGCAGTTCGCGCACGTTTCCCGGCCAGGCGTACTTCTTCAATTTCGTGAGTGCCGGTTCCGAGATGCTGAGCACTTCTTTGCGATACTTCTTGGAATAGTAGTCGAGGAAGTGGTTGGCAAGCATGGGGATATCATCCACCCGTTCACACAGAGGAGGGATGTGGATCTCTACTGTGTTGATCCGGTAGAGGAGGTCCTGCCTGAATTTACCATCCTTAACCATTTGCAGGATGGGCATGTTGGTTGCAGAGATCAGCCGGATGTCCACATCGACTGGCGTGTTGGATCCAACGCGTGTCACTTTCCTCGACTGCAGCGCGCTAAGGAGTTTGCTTTGCAGGGCGAGGCTGAGGTTGCCGATTTCATCCAGGAAGAGCGTCCCTTCATTGGCAAGTTCAAAACGCCCCGGGCGGTCTTCACGTGCATCAGTGAACGCGCCCTTTTTGTGGCCGAAGAGTTCACTTTCAAACAACGTCTCCGTGATGGCGCCCATGTCAACGGCGACGAAGGAGTTGTCCTTTCGCAGCGACTTCTGGTGGATGGCCCTTGCCACAAGCTCCTTGCCCGTTCCATTTTCACCCAGGATGAGAACGTTGGCATCAGTTTTTGCCACGCGATCGATTAGGGAGTAAACCTCCTGCATCGCGCTGCTTTTTCCAATAATATCACGAAAGGGCTGACTGATTTGTTCTTCCAGCATTTGCTTGGCCTTGCGAAGTTTATCGACTTCATTGTAAGACCTTTTCAATTTGATGGCAGTTGAAATAGTGGCAAGGAGTTTCTCATTCTGCCAGGGCTTGAGTATGAAATCTGTTGCACCTTCTTTGAGTGCACGGACGGCCATCTCGACATCACCGAAAGCAGTGATCATAATCACCACCGCTTGGGGGTCACGTTCTTTGATCTTGCCAAGCCATTCGAAACCTTCCTTACCCGACGTTGTGTCTTTGCTGAAGTTCATATCCAGCAGTATCACGTCGTAAGTATCGTTGTTGAGCAGGAAAGGAATCTTGTTAGGGTTCTTTTCAATAATAACCTGATAGTTGTACTTCTTCAGAAGCATTTTGGCGGCGAGGAGGACATCCTCGTCGTCGTCAATCATTAGAATTTTGCCGTCGTTCACAGGCGGTTTGGGTTAATAGCACCTGTAAAGTAGGAAAAACTGTGCCATTTCATGGGGTGTCCGAAAATGGGGTTTTTGAGCTTTGAAGTGAGCTATAATGTACAGATGTGTTCATTTTTGAACACAACCATCATTAACTTGAACGCTACACTATGGAGGTACTCAAGTACCCAACAGTGCAAAACTCTTACCCTGCTCTGTTGCAGAAACTGAATGGCCTCTTGCACGGAAATCGAAAAGTGGCAAGGTATTGAAAGAGCAGCTAATGGATTGCGAGCTAACGAATGGAATAGCAAAGCTGGCACGGGATCCTGAACAGCTATTGAGCGACCGTTAAGGAGTGAATTGGTTGTTCGAAAAGATTTTGAATGCCTTTGACTGGTGCGCATTCACGCAAAAACCTGCCTTCAACTTCATTCAAACCTTCACTGACATGATACATTAACTGTCGGCCCGATTCCTCCACCTCATTGATCAGTCTCCGGTAATAGGCAATGCCATCAGCGATGTTTCTTGAAAATTCCTGAATTTGCTTTTTGCTCCTTTCGTCCAGCGTTCTAACTGCACCATCAATCATTTCATGCAGGTAGTCCACATACAAAGAGAGTTCTTTGACAAAAATGGCTGGGCGATTCTCATGGGTTAAGATGTTCCCGCGTCCATAAATATGATCAACCATTTCGTGGAGCGATACCACCTTTGAGAAGTAGGCGATGTTCGGGCCTGGACAAATATTGACTGCACGCATGCGGTTGTCGAATGGTCTCAGATCATGCTTGATCAAAACTGAATTGCTTAAGCCGACGCATAGGCACTCTTTGTCCAACACGTTCTTCAATTGCCTTTGATATTCATCTTCCGAGAGGTCCATATCCTTTAGCTGAGCCAATTTTTTCTTCTGGTAGGCTCGGGAAGCTGTGCAAATCGGTTCCCGAGTAAACTCGGTATTTGACACGAGGTATTTTTGAGTGCATGGACTGCCCGGCTTGCCCTTTTCTATTCGGCCGAGTTTTTCCAGTTCTCCGGAAGTGCCTTTCAGATAGTGAAACCTCACACCAAGCGGCGAGTTATAGCTCAAGTGAACATCACTTTCCGTGGCTTTACACAAAAGGTCAAGTGTTGAATCGTCCACTGTAGTTGCCTCGGGCACCAATAAGAACGGGGTACCCCAACCCGTACTGTCAACCCCATAATGCATTCTCAGGAAATTGTCCTCTTCGGCAGTGCCAATGCCGCCTTGAACTGAAATGGACAAAGGCGGTGCAAATGAGAAATTGCACTTGCCTTTTTCCCCAAGTGCCTTCTCATACAGCCTGAACAGTTCCTCCTGTAGCGCATGTCTTTTGTTCTTGAATTCCTCCAGTATGGGGCCGATCAGTATTCCGTCTGTGGCAAACGCATGACCACCGCAATTCAAGCCCGATTCAATCCTGAATTCGCTCACCCAGAGACCCTTCTTGGCCAGCATTTTTCCCTGGATATTGGCAGAGCGGAAATCAGATACTTTAAGTATAATCTTCTTATCAAATGTGCCATCCTCTTTCCTGTCAAAGGCCGAGAGTGTTTCCAGATAGTTAAACAGCCTGGGATTGAGACCTGCCGAAAACACAATCGAAGAGCCGGTGAGATTACTTTGCGCATAGCCTCTGAGTGCCGCCACTGCGTCCGATCCATCTTCAATTAATTTTCCCGACTTATCCACGTTGGTCTTATCCAGCTTCGTCATGATGTTTACATCGATAGAGCCAGGCATAACCCTTTTGCGCAGCCAGTTTTCAAGCTTGATTTTCCTGTTTGCATCGCCGCAACTCAGAAGCGTCTTGTAAAGCCGGTGAAGCCGGCTATGGTCCGGCAGCATTTCAAAGTATTTGGTGATTTCACTTCCTTCGGTAAACGGTTCAACCCGCAGCTTCTCCATTTGTTGCTGAACAATACGATGAACCAGATTCAGGTAGTCCGTAATCCGCCTGGCCCGATAGTCCGTTTCTGATTTGGAAATCGGCCTGTAAGGTTCACCCACCAGGTTATAATAATAGGCTCTCATCTTCTCAACCAGGTTATCCTCTATAATGGACATGACTGACGAGATGCCGAACCGGGCGACTTTAATGGGGCTATCAATAGTATAAGCCAATCCCATGACCGGTATATGGAATGTATGGACAGAAGTGTTCATTCGGCTATGATTAACCGGCAAATATATTAAAAGATAAAATAATCCTTTAATATGCGGGCTTTATTATTGATTGTCATTTGTCTGTCGACCCATGTCTTTCAGATCAATCGAAGTATGGATATTCTCAGTAGTTGTTGCCGCCACCCTCGATGTCCAGCACATCCCTCATCACAGCCGCCGAGGTACCGGTAGGTTCTGCTTCGTAGTTCTTCAGGTACACTTTCTCATACAAATCAGAGGCAATCTCAATGCCCATTTCCCAACCATCGCAGGTCCCCAGAAAGGATGTAGTATCAACTTCCCGTGGTAAAACGGATAGATGCCAGCCCCCCTGTGCGTCAGGTGTTGCCTCGGCTATAAGTTTGATCTTTTTGCCGGCTTGCCTCGCATTTGAAAGTTGCTCGGCGCAGACGTCACGTATTCCACTGACATGTATGTCGTGTATGGATCCTTTGAACAACCCTGCAGCTTTCATAACGATGAAAAGCTTGTTCGCTGAGTCATGGCCGTCAATGTCGTGTGAAGGATCAGCTTCGGCGGCTCCAATGCGCTGAGCTTCTTTGACTGCCGCATCCATGTCACCACCTTTTTCCAGTTCCCGCAGAATGAAGTTGGTGGTGGCATTGAATATGCCCCTGACTGACAGAATTCTTGCCAACCTGAGGTCACGCTGGATCACATTTACGACGGGGAGCCCTCCACAGACTGTTGCGCTGAATCTTATTTGCCTTCTGTTGCTCGAAGAAAGAGAATGCAGTTCATCGTATGCGAAAATCAACGGCGCTTTATTGGCAAAGACTACGTGCATGCCTTTCTGCAATGCGAGTCTCGCGGCATTAAGACCAGGTTGTCCGTCGATAAGATTGCCTGGAGAACTTTCAATCATCACGGATGCCTGCACATGGTTGACTATTTCAGACGAGGGCACGCCAGGGAGAAAGCCATTAAGTGTGCGGACCGAGCCTTTGTCCTTCTTCAGCTTGATCAATTCGTCAGCATCGTACCCATCATTGCTAACGGCCACGCCTGAAGAATCAGCAACGGCCACAATCTTGAACCGGATGCCGGGATCAGCGGCGATGTGGGGAGCATGGGCCTTCCATATTTCGAGCCAGCCTCTGTTGACGTGCCCAAGGCCGAAGAGAATAACAGGTACAATTTTAGGCGCCATGACGAAAGCTAAAAAGCATTATGGAACTACTCGGTCGATTTAACTGAGCTTGTCTCGACTACGGTAGCCTGTTTCTTTGCAAGGCTGGTGTACCATAGGAGAACCACCACGCAAATCATCAGCCCCATGAACTCCCGTGTTTCCTCGATGTAGATATAATCCATCTTGGCCACTTCACTGAAAAGCAGCATGGGGTCAGGAGACCGCAGCCAGTCAATGACTCCAGGAATGTAGATGAGGCTGAAAAGGACATAACCGGCAATAAGCAAGTAATTAACCCGTTGGTAGAATTTCCCCAAAGAGGCCAGGATACAAACGACTACCATAGCCAGGTAGACAGGCATCCAGAGAATAGGGTCGGGGTCGTTGTATTGAAGTCCTGCAAAGACCAGGAACATGAGGGCAAATAGAATGTGGACAACTTTCATTTGATCGCTTCTGGTTACCAGTTTCTGGTTTCAGTCAAGACGTTTTTCCATATAGAGGCTTCCTTTCACAGGGTTAGCTCTGTAGGATGCAATCTCGTAGAATCCATGCTTGCGATACATTGCCTGTGCATCCGTCATTTCCGGAAGGGTGTCAAGACGCAAAGTATCATAACCCAGGTTGCGTGCCACTTCAAAACACTTATTCAACAGTCTGCTGCCAACTCCAAGGCCTCTTGCATCAGCCCGTAGATACATACGTTTCAGCTCGCCAACACTTCCTTCCAGTTTACGAATGGCGCCACAGCCAACCGCCCTGCCATCCAGCATCACAAGCATCAGAGCCCCGGACGGCTTGCCATATTGTGTGTCAATTTCCAAAAGTTCCTTGTCGAAATTCTGAAAACAGAGGTCCACAGACAGTGTTGACGCATATTCCCTGAAGAGATCCCTTGCCACCTGAAATTGCTCTGCTGTATGGGCAATCTCTATGGCAAAAGTTCCAAAGGCTTTTTCCTGGTTCATTACGGGTATAGGGGCAAAATAATGAGATTGTTGAATAAAATCACAAACAAAGCGATGAAGGCAATTCCGACAAGGTTTAATTATTCCAGTAGTTATATGATAACCCCAAAAAAATGAGCGCGATTTCGCCACAAGTTCTATCACCTGGACCGCACCTGATCAGCGTAAGCAGCACGCAGGCGCCGCACACTCATAGTGATTTCCAACCGCCAAGTGTTCCCGTAAAGGGCTCTACTTATCCAGCGGCTTGATCACCACGTTGGCCGTAGAGCCATCACAAGGATAACGAAACTCCCGACGTGCCAGTTTAGGATCGTTGATGGTCTTGTAGAATTCATCGAGAAATTTTGTAGTTGTTTTGATGTACGAACCGTCGACCAATCTATTCTCTGAGTAAAGTGCATAGAGTTGCGTCCTGATGGCGTTGAATTGATCAAATACTGCCTGATAGACGGTCATATCTTCTATACAAAATCCCCGGTAACGGCGTGTGCGTGTGCTGGCGAGTTCCAGCATCTCTGATGGTTTCGCATAAGGCGCCGCCACAATGCCCGCGTGATCAAAGTCATAAGGGACCGGAATGGCCTGTGCGTCTGGCTGTGGCGCCATCAGCTTGACATTTTGCAGGTATTGAACGGACCAATCGGTGTTGCCGATCAGGTATTCGAACACGGCCATACGCAGGAAATCTTCCCTTACTGTGCTTTCCGGCCGAACGATTCTGCCCTCTACTGGCACATTCCCATTACGGGCGGCCATCTGGGATTCTTCCTCCAGCAGGATGCCGTAGAATGACTCCGTGGTTTTTCCTTTGACAGAATCTTCCAGTGTCACGCGTGTGAGTCTTGCCTTAAAACTTTTCGGAGTAATAAGATTATAGATTCTGTAAACTAGATACTCGCGTGCAACATAACGGTCACCCCTGCACGGCATTACAAGTTTCATCTTCTCCTGTCCGGCAAAAGGCGTGTTCTCGAGCGCGGAAGCCCTCCCAAAATTCAGCAGGAGAGGAGGATAGCTGCAGTTGGATTCGTCTTTGCGGAAATGACCCCTGACCTTTGAGCGGAGGGAAATGCTCGCGGACTTTTCCCCATCTCGAAAGGAGAGCGTCAGATTATGGTATTGAGGATCCTGGCCACGGTCCTTCATCAGGGACGACAAGTCTCCGCGAAGGGTTATCTCAATTGGCTCTTCCTTCGCAAAGAGTTCATCTGAATTATGGTGCTGGCGATCATTTCCGGCGGACAGCAAAGTTAGACCCAGCACGAAGCACGGAACAAACTTGTTCATTGTACTAATATAACGAAGAACGGACTGTGTCACTTCACCTGCCAACAGCCGGTAGCCAGCTGACAGACAATGAAAAACGAAGAAGCGGTATGAATTTAAGTTCAGTACCGAACTTGGCTCACTTCCGGTTTCTCACGAATTCATCATAGGCCTTCTTGAAGGCCTCGTAACGGTAAAGACCGTTTTCTTTCTGCTCTTTTCCTGACTCAGCCGAGCGTACCAATTGATGGTAGACCTGCGGATATTCATCTGAATACATTTCAGGGATGACGTGTAGCCGGGTAAGAGCAGCATAGGCGGTGAAGAGAAGGAAAGCCGTCATCAGCACCAGTGAACGATCCCGCCTCCCGGAGATAGCACGAAGTATGGTAGTCTGATCAGCCGAGACAAGAAAGCTGCCAATAAGAAAATGGGAGAGGAGTACGACAACAAGGAGCATGAAAGCAGAAAATCCCAGGACACTTACCAGGAAGGTAGCAACCGGTGCAGCGGAAACTGCCAGGCAGTAAAGTATCATGCTGACATAGAAAGCAACGGTCACCATCGCCGGTTTCATATTGCTTCCGGATAGTTCACCCCACAATTGTGACGCCGATCTTGCATACACGATTACCAGCAACAGCCCGCTGCCAACCAGAATATACTCAATGGATGTGAAGTGTATGTACAGCACTCGCGCACCCATGAGGGCTGACAAAACGCTCAGACCGGCCGCCTCCAGCAAGGCAAATGGTCTAACCCCTTCCTTGGAAGTCAGGTGTCGGTACATTTGCCAGGCGAACAGCAAAGCAAAACAGATTCCCACGGATCCCATGATGGTATTGCCGTAATCGTTCTGTGCCATGGAGGAAAATGCCCCCATCACCAGCAAAACAAACAGCAAATAGTACCATGTGTTATAGTTTCGCATAACCGGTCAGTTGGGGAAGAAGAATACATATTGCCATTCCCATTCATTAAATAAATCCATGGCATGCCACATAGGAGAAGTTGATGATTTCTCCTTGGCCTTGCAGGCCTCAGTCAGGATCATGACCCTGCATTCAAGGTCTTGCGTCTCCGTCAGCGTCGAAGGAATGGATGTAAGGGCCCGGTAAAAATTTCCCTCTGCAGCAACACCTACGATCCGGCCCTGGACAGCGAAGTATTTGTTTTGCTCCTGAATCTCTCTTAGCACGGTCAGGGCGAGGTTGTTGATTTCCTTGCTGCCAATCCGTGACATGAGACGGATCAGGTTGTATCTGGAATCCATAGGGCCAGGCAGTGTGGTGAAATCAAGACCTTGAATGATCTTGTATGCAGAGTCAAGAAACACAAAGGTCCGGGGGTCGGAGGACCTACGGAAGATTTCCTCGGCTGTCAGCAGATAGGAGTAAGCTCTGTCCTCCGGCTTAAGAAATATGCCGGTAATTGCGACAGATGCTTCGTATTTGCCGGACTCGGCCAGGTGGATGCCAAGCTCTTTTACCTGATTCAGCAGAAAAGTCTTTTCGATGTACTCGTAACGGTCAAGGGAGCGGGCAATGTGTTCCTGATCAAATTTCGCAGCATATTTCATCCCTCTTTCTGTGTCCCCTGCTTCGAAGGCCCGGTTGCACAGGATGAGAACCAGGAGGTTCTGATCGAAGGAGGCACGCGCCGGATGCTGATCCACAAAGGAAAGGATCTGCTCCAGCGTTTCATCTGGCATGGGGTAGAAATTGTCGGCCACTCCAGGCGCAGGGCTGGGACTTACAGCAAAACCGCGTGACACCCAGGCATGCAGGAGATTGAGGTCCGACTCTGTTCTGAACAATTCAGATAGTAGCTGATGGTTGTTGAGGTAGTTGAAGAAATAGTCGGAATGATAGGTAAGACTGAACCAGCCGTCGCGGTAGTCCGGATATACAAACAGGTCGTGCCTGGGGATGTCAAAATTGCGGACACCATCACCCCAATAGTTGAATGTTACCGGCACTTTTTCCTGAAGGTATGCCTTGTCTATTTTGCGGAAATGTTCAATTGAACCGGCAAGCCAAATATCGAGTTTGTCACCGTTGATCGGCATTCCCCGGTCAAACCAATACTTGTGCGTGAACATAGCCCGTCGCTTCAGATTCATGGCCATGAGATAGCTTCGTTCGTTTGGATTGGAATTCTTCATCACCTCCTTCTCATAATCATCGCACAACTCATCAAAGATGCGCTGATTGGCGAGAAAGAGATTGGGGTAATAGTACCCGCGATAGGAACGGAACGCATTGGGGGTCAGGTTGGACAGGTACATGTTGCCCATATAGCCGGCACGAAGCACAGCGTTTCGCAGTATGGTCACGGCTGGATTTCCTTGCGTATTGCTCTCCAGCCACTTGATCAGAACGGGTGCCTTGTCACGGTGACCAAATTGGTACAGGAATCCGACAATGTTGATATGGTTGTTGAACATCCTGGCCAGTTCAAAGTAATACCGTTCGTTGGTGTCAAGGATCCGTTTAAACGCCCAGATCACACCATCAAGATCGCCTTTCGCCGAATAAAGTGATGCCAGGGTGTGGAAGCCATTGTTGAAGTCCATGGCCTGACGGCCGTTTGGCTCGGTACTTCCTTTGCTGTAGTAAACATCGAATGCTTTCTTACCAATCTCTCCGCTAAACGGAGAGATTGCGACCAGTAATTCGTCAATGCGCGCTTCCGTTACATCTCCGGAATTGAGCCAAAGTTGTACGGCCAGGTTTAACTCCGGTGAAATTCCAGGCTGAAACAATCCCGGGTCCTTGTAAAAGGCAAGTGCACGCTCACGACCCAAGGTGGTCATTTCCTGTAGCAACGCAGCCTTGGAATCGGATGGGCTGTAGTAGTTATCCCAAATGAGAAAAAGGCAAAAACGGTTTAGCTGCTTTAGCAGGAGGTCGTTCTCGATCTCAGGCCCGGAAGTCCGGATTCTTTCAGCCGCATAGTTCCTCATCAGGGACTTCAGTGTGTCCTCGTGATTCTTGTCATAGGCCACAAGCTGGGTGTAGGCCTCTACCGAAATGGAGAGTTTATCCCGGGGCTGAAGCTTGTTCAGATTCTGCAATATTGTTCCCTGCTGGTATCGTTCTTCTGTGAGCAAAAAAACAGCTTTGTTGGGATTGGCCACTTCCGTCCGGTCAAGGAATGTGTATGCCTGTTGGCGCACCTTCTCAATGACGCGTTGTGCCTTCTTCTGCTCGGCGTCGTACCAATAAAAGCCGCTGAGAACCACCATGATGACGATGGCCAGGAGTGTGGCGATACGCTGAGGTCCATACTTCATGAAGGCACGCGTAATCATCACTTTACGCGCACTGCTTTTCAGAAACTCCCTTGTATCAGCCAGGATAACGGAGGCATCTTCTATCGGCTTTCCGGTGTCCGCATGTTCGATATAGCGCGAGATCCATCCAACATTAGGATTGCAGGTGTTGTACCAGTTTTCAAAATAGGTAAGCGGGCCAATCGGAAGAAGATATCCGCTGTCTTTCCCGCTCTGCTTCCACCGGTCGAGCTGCTTTTTGAAATCAAGATAGGTAGAGTAGAAGTCGAACTCCTGGGTAGCCCACTTGTTGAGTTTGTTCCAGTTCCGGATCAGGCTTTCGTGCGTTATGTCCAGTACCGCGTCTTCAGAAAGTTCCCGGCTCGATGGGTCTTCACTGATAAATGGCCGGATGAATGAGTTGCCTTCTTCCCGGTATACATTCAGGACATGCCCGATGGTCTTGTGATCGAGATCGGGCCGGTTGACAATGGAGGTAATCTCACCCAGTGTCATTCTGTTTCTGACCGCCCTGCTGTTGTCGATCTTGGTGAGACAGCTGAAGGTTAGTGCAATAATCCTTTTCGCGTCCTGCTGTGTAACGGGCTTGCCCGGATGCCGTTCATTGTGATACATCCAGGAGTTTTCGTAGAGCGTACTGGCATGAATCTCGATGATCTTGCCCAGACCGGTTTTCTGGTAATAAGGACGTTCGTGTTCAGGCAATGACAGGAACCAATGGTGGTGTCGCTGGATGTCTGATTCAGGCAATTCGTCGGCAGGCATGCCACCCACCATGGCATAATGGATCAGGTCCATTTCCTCCTGTCCGTGGCTGGCGGCCTGCCAGATCTGACTAAGCGCATGTTGAAGAATGGGCAGTTGATCAACTCCTTCAGAAACATCATAAACCAGCCGCTCGATCAGCCGCTGTGATATTCTGTTGCCGCTGAGGATGGCGGGCTCCTCGATCACTTGCTTGAGATCCTTTCTTTTTAGTCGTGGCACAAAGAACTGCGAAAAGCCGATATACTCCGGCAGTCCCCGGAATGCTGAACATTGGCCAATGTAATCTGACCTCATCGTGCAGACGATGTACACGGGAAGGCTTTGTTTAATGGCAATTCTTGCCGTCTCCAGGATCAGGTTGACTACAATTTGGGAATCCTGCGAAGGGGTCTCATTGAGGAAGTTTTCCGGGTTAGTGAAGAACTCCTCGAACTGATCCACGATCAGCAGGAGATTGGCGGCTTTCCTTTTGCGCGCGGATTTTGCGGAATCTTCCTGGGACTTCCAGGATGGATCTTCCTCATCAATAAAGAATTCAGAATTCCGGTAAAGATCACTGAGAGAAGAGAATCCTCTCCGGATCTCAGTTTCCACCGTGGCAGGCTGTAGGCCAAAGCTTTCAGCCAATGCGCCCGCCATATTGCGGACAGGACTTCTTTCCGGCCTGAAGTCTGCAACAATCCAGTTGGTGTATCTAGCCTTGAAGAAGCCTGCACGCGCATTCGGCACAAGGCCGGCATAAATCAACGACGACTTCCCTTCACCGGAAGCGCCGGTAACCATCAGGAAGCGGTTTTGTTCCAGAAGCGACGCAATCTGTCTGACCTGGAGGTCACGCCCCTTAAAATAGAGGGACTCCTCTTCGGTGAACGACCGTAGGCCGGTGTACGGACAAATTGAATCAGTTGCTTTCATCCACGTAGTTGATCCATCGGTTGTTGTTACCTATGTAGTATTGCTCGTATGTCCTCCACCGTTTCGGAGAGTCAGCAGCCCGTTCCTGATAACCAATGAGGATATTAGCCAGGAAGATGGCCTCATCCCCGGAAGAAAGAAATTCCGGCATATTGTTGACGGCCTCATAAAGGTATCGATGATAGCCGAACGAGCGCACCATCCTTTGCAAGGCAATAAACTTGGCACCCAGATTCTTGATCAGGTTTCTGGTTTCGCCAAGCCTTTTCTCCGGATCCTGCATCATAATAGCATAGGCGAGTACCTGACGGTTGGGTTGGCCCTCAATGCCTTTCGGCACGCGGTTCAGTTCAGCGTATGCTGAGTCGATCAACTGCTGAACGACCTGACCCTTTTCGCCATCACGCTGAAGTTCAGCGGCGGCGTATGCATAAAGAGTGGAGCGGTTCAAAGGCTTCCGGAAGGCCGTCATCAGGTGTTTCACATCTTCCCACTTGCTGTATCGGGCAAATCCTTCCACGGCGTGACCGATCAACCTAAAAGTCTGGTTGTTGATGTTATTACCAAATTCCTTGGAACGCATCGAACTGGTAAGGATCTCGGGCCTTAATTTCCGGTAGTACCTGAGCATTACACTATCCTTCCTGAACTGGGCCGCTTCCCCGGTATAGAGGTATAGCCAGTTCAGATCCGTTTTTGTTCCCCTCTTGCTGATTTCATTTTCAATCTTCGCCAATACATCATAGGGAAGGCGCTCACTCATGAAGTAGCGAGGAGCAAACATCTCTGAATTGTAATCACGGAACCAATCGGTGAACCAGCTTAGTTCAGTCTCTGTAGGATATAAAGAATCAAACAAACCGTGCCCGATAATGTAGTTTATGAATGCAGGACCTGAATAAAAGAAATGGAACGAGCGTGGTTCAAGAGGATGGACCGGCCACTTGAGATCTGGGAACAAGAACAGGTAAGATCTTGGAACCACAATTTCGTCTGCAGCACTGACACCAATGACGGGTTTGAATTCCTTCAGATAGGATGGGCTGACTTGCTTATAATACTCAAACGCCTTGTCAAAGCTTTGTTCTACGGTTAACTCCCCTTCAGAAAGCGCTTCTCTGTTCAGGGACTTCTGAATGCCCTCGTTTTTATACGCTAGAGCAATTTTGAACAATTGCTCATCCCTGGATGCAATCTGTTTCAGGCTTTCCCTGTATTGGTTGAAAAAATATGTGAGCAGGCTGCGTCTGGCATATTGTAAATTAAGGTTCGAGTTAACGTCACCAAAGAAGTAAAGGTGCATGGTACTCGATGTTGCGCTTGAAATGATTGTTCTGCCTAATAACTGTTCATAAAATTCAAACATGCTAACCTTCTTCTTTTGCACGTAGCCCTTTACGAATTCTTCAAGGGCCTTCTGGTTATCGTGAATGTAAAAGACTGCGGCGATATTGGTGGCGTTATCAATTCCATTGGCATAATTCGCCTGAAAATTGTTCTGGCTGTAGCGCAGCAAAGTGTCAACGCATTGCAGGGCCCTCTCTGCATTGCCCGTCGCGCCATATAGGTAAGCCATGAACTGATAGAGGCCTCCGAAGTTGAATCCATAGTCCAGGGAACCGCGGACAAGCATGTTGTCTTTGCCGAAATTCTGCTTCATCCAGGGGCTTTGCTCACGGTTTTCAAAGGGTGAGAGGGTGTTCAGCAACGCCTTCATTTCAGAAGACGAGAGCGTCTTGAGATTCAAGCTGTTCTCGAGCGCCAATCCAAATTGCTGTGGATTGTTAAACCAAGAAGGTTGTTGTTCTGACAGGAACTTCACCCATCTGGCTGACCGCATACCGTTGCGTGTAATGAGTGTGGAGATCTGCGGATCTGGCCAATAGTAGTACCCGGCTTCAAGAGTCGTCCTGAATTGGTTCACCCTCAGAAGGGCCTGCTGCGCACGAACGGGCTGCTGATTCGGGATTCCCTCATGTTCAAGCAGACTGTCGGCCCATGTAAGACTCCTCATAATTTCCTCTTTGGGTTCATTGCCACCCTGGAAGATCAACGTCGAGGCAATTCCCATGGAAACGTGCAATTTTTCAGCAGGATCGTTGATCGCTTCCAGGATCTTATCTACCGTGGTCTGTCCCATGCGAAGTCCCTCGCACAACAGTGCCATGCGGTCCGAATAGGTTGCTTTGGGATTATTGGCGATAGCAAGGCTTCTGGCCATTATGTCCTTGAGTACTGCATCATTCTGACGCAGAATGTAACTACGGACAGAAATCGCACCAAATGAAATAATCATGGCCAAAGCCAGCACAGCTGCAATGCGTTTCGCGCTATACTTCATTATGGTACGGGTGACCACGTGCTTTCTTGCACTGCGCTGAAGGAACTCCTGCGCATCACTGAGGATGACTTTGGCCCGCTTTAACTTTTCAGTCTGATCTACATCTTCGGGCAGGTAGCGTGCAATCCACCAGGCATTGGGTCTTGCCTTGTTGAACCAGTTTTCGAAATAGGTGAGGGGTCCGATGGAGAAGAGGTGGGCATTGGATTTTCCGCTGCGCACCCACCGGTTGAGCTGTTGGCCAAAGTCCAGCGATACGGAATAACTGTCAAATTCTTCTTTGGCCCACTTCTCCAGGTACTCCCAATTTCTGATGAGACTCTCATGGGTGATATCCAGCACCTGGCCCGGCTCCAGTTTGATCGTTTCAGGATCATCCGTAATGAAAGGACGGATAAATGTATTGCCGGGCTCCCGGAATATGTTGAGTACAGCGCCTACGGTCTCTGAATTGAATTCAGCGTGCCCTAATATCTGGGAGATCTCTTCCAGCGTCATGCGGTTCCGCACGGCACGACTTTGATCAATTTTTGTCAGGCATGTAAAGGCATTCTTGATGATGGTTTTCGCATCCTCCTGGGAGATGTTCTTCCCTGTTTTGGATTGAAAGTAATCTGCGGCCTGCTCAAACAATTTGTTGGTGTGCGTGTCAAGAACATTCTGCAGGTTGGGTTCCTTATAGAAAGTCTGAATGGAAGCAGGCTGGGAATTGAACCATTTTTGAAACGCTGCAACTTGCTCGTCCGGCAGTTCATGTGCCGGCATCCCACCCACCAGGGCATAGTGGAGCAAGTCCATCTCCTGCATGCCATTGTCTGCAGCATGCCATATCTGGTTCAGGGCGTGCTGGAGGATGGGCAATTGATCCACTCCATCCGTGATATCATGGATGAGTCGTTCGGTCAGCCTCCGCGTGATCCTGTTGCCACTGAGTTCAGCCGGTTCTTCTATAACCTGCTGCAGTTGTTGACGGTTGAGGCGAGGCACGAAGAATTGTGAGAAGCCAATGTATTCCGGCAGCCCACGGAAAGCTGCACACTGACCGATAAAATCAGAGCGCATGGTGAAAACCACATATATGGGGAGGTTTTCTTCCAAAGCGATACGCGCTGTTTCCAGCAGCAGGTTAAGAACCAGATTGGAGTCCCTGGAGGGTACACCATTATGATAGTTCTCCGGGTTAGTGAAGAACTCTTCAAATTGATCTACAAGGATGATCAGGTTGGCGGCCTCCCGCTTCATCGAATTCTTTTCCTGATCCCCCGCCTGCTGCCAGGCCACGGACTCTGTATCTATGTATCTTTTTGAGCTTCTGTAGAGGTCCACCAGGGCAGAGAATCCATGCTGGAGTTCTGATTCAGCGATGGACGCATTCGGAATATCGAGTTGCCTGGCCACCGCACGTGCCAGGTTGGTGAAAGGCGATCGTTCCGGCCGGAAGTCAGCCACACACCAATGGGTATATTTGCTCTTGAGAAATCCAGCGCGAGCGTTGGGAATGATGCCTGCATAGACAAGAGATGA
Source organism: Cyclobacteriaceae bacterium (assembly GCA_039810905.1). Classification (GTDB taxonomy): domain Bacteria; phylum Bacteroidota; class Bacteroidia; order Cytophagales; family Cyclobacteriaceae; genus ELB16-189. The sequence continues at coordinate 29,836 of JBDHXU010000036.1, forward strand.
TTTCCCATCACCCGAGGCTCCGGTGAGCATCAGAAATTTGTTACGCTGAAGCTGCTCAGTGGCGTGCTCAATGTGCTCTTCACGACCCTTGAAATAAAGGGACTCCTCCTCGGTAAAGGAGCGAAGACCAGTATAAGGACAAATGGGAGAGGATTCGAGCACTACTTACTGAGATTAATGACCGTAGTGTAGACTTTCTTGACTTCCGCAGGGATAGTATCCTTTGGAACAATGGAGGACACCACTTTGGGTGCCTTGAAGTTCCTGGCGAGGTTGGTCTTGGGATCATCTTCTCCAACCAGCAATAAAGGCGTGGGGGAGGAAGCGCCGCCTACTTCTTTCCAGATCTGCTTGATGAAGGGCAATGCCCAGTCAGCAGCGTATTTGAAATATACAACCGCCAGTTTGCTTTTTGGAATTTGCTGTGAGGAGATATCCCTGTACTGGTCTTCCCCATCTGGCATGATGTTCATGATCTCGACCGGGTACTCGGAGCTGAGTTGGTCCGTAATGCTGATGGCATCCTGTTCGTCCTGCTGGTTAAAAATAAAGAAGATATCGGTGTCCTTGGAATCATAGACGGCGACGTCTTTCTTCATCATGATCACGCGGATGTCGTCCACCAGTTGCATCGGGCCGGAACTGTTGGAAAACATCATGTTCTTCGTGATGTTGTTTCGTATGTATTTGATGAAGTTTTGTTGGGAGGGCTTGATCTGATTGGTGCTTTCAGGATACAGCCAGATAAAAGTCTGAAAGTCCCCGTCTGCGTCGATGCGTCTCCTGGCTTCCATGAACTGGTGCTGCGGGAATGAAATCTCCTCATTCGATTCAAAGCGCCTGCCGAATTCTCCGCTCAGCATGTGAAGTGAGCAGGCACACCGTGACATTTCTTCCTTCACCTTTTCTTCGAAGACCTTGTCATCTGCGGGGCAGTCGGTGGAAGGGAGGACATTGAATCCTGCTTTCTGAAGAATGATGGCCATTTCCTCACGCTGTTCTTTCAAATCGCCTGAGGTCCATGCCAGGTAGACGCTGGGCCGCTGGCGGTCGATCACCTGAACCTTTATGGATGAAGGCAAACTCGTAGTGAAAGTGGTGGGTACGATTTGACGTGCCGTCAGATCATGTGAAGTAACAGGTGGTTGATCACCCCGTTCTGCTTGCTTGATGCCCTGAATGAGTTCTTTGATGGCGTTGGCAAGCTTGTTGATCTGATTGCGGTACAGGACGCGTGCGCCTGTGACCCCGAGTTCGTCATCCACAGGGCGCAGAGAGCGGTTGACTCCTGCATCACGGTAAATGAAGTCGATGGATCTCAGCACGCCGGAAAGCTCGGACTCCAGAAGCCTTACATCCTCCACATCGATCTCGTGAATCTTGACAGGCAGTATGCGGGAGGCAAAATTCCCGTTGCCGAGCCTGATGGTTCTCCCCAACCGGTCTTTCTCCGCTTCGTTCTTGAATACCATGAACTCCTGCTTCCATGCGAAGGAGTTGACGTCACAGTAGGTTTGCGAGATGATGGGGATAAATATGAGTGCCCGGATCTTTGTATTTATAGATTGGTCTACATGATGGGACTCCTGCAGGCCTTCTCTTGGATTCTTGTCAAAAAAGATGGAAAGCTTGTCCTTGAGCGTGGCATCCAGTTCCTGGTGGAGCTTTTCCACAAACTCTGTTACCCACCCGTCGTATTTGTTGTCATTGTGCCTGTAGCTTACAAAAATATCGTACTCGTATCCAGACAGGATGGATGGCATGGGTGTAGTGGTTTGGGTTCATAAGTATATGGATTTTTACTGTAAAGTCAATCATTCCACTGACGGTGAGCGGAGAAGTTCTGCATTCCCTATTTTAGTGACAGGTTCTTATTCGGTTACCCTGCCACCAAATCCTGACAGCATGATAGGGAATACATTCGCCAGCCAATTTATTTTCAGTCAAGTGTGCCGGATTAGAAAAATGAAGGCGTGCATTCTAATATTTTGGGCAACGGTCATTGCCAATTCTGCCTGGGCACAGACTTTCACCAGCTATGATGTATTGTGGGGCGTAAAAGTCCCCATGCGCGA